>JBLNHB010000234.1:0-5222 GCA_050268805.1 bacterium
ACAACATCAGCGTGTCGGTGGAGCTGATCTCGGTGATTGCGATGGAGAAGGAGCTCAGGTTCGCAATCCGCGAGGGAGGCAGGACCGTGGGCGCGGGTGTCGTCACCGAGGTTGTTGAATAAGGAAACGCGAGGTTCACGATGAGAGATATTATTTTACTTCAGTGCACGGAATGCAAATGCAAGAACTACTCAACGATGAAGAACAAGAAGAATACGACCGAGAAGCTCCAGCTGAGCAAGTACTGCAGAACGTGCAAGAAACATGTCGTCCACAAAGAGACAAAGGCGTAACGGCCTAAATCCTAAGCGCTAAAGTCCAAACATTTTGGAGATGAGGATGTCGAAATTGGGATTTGGCAATGATAGGCCAGTAGCTCTAACGGCTAGAGCGCCGGTCTCCAAAACCGGGTGTTGGGGGTTCGAATCCCTCCTGGCCTGCCACTTCTTGACGAGCGTAACTATTGCTATATCATGGGATAAGGATGTGACCAATGTTTGAAAAAGTGTCGGCGTTTTTCAAGGATGTGAAGGCGGAGCTCAAGAAGGTTGTGTTTCCGAACAAGGATGAGCTCATCGGCTCGACCCAGGTGGTCATTATAACAGTGCTCATCATCTCGTTCTTTCTCGGCATTGTTGACCTTGTGCTGGCGAAATTCATCAAGTACATATTGAGGTAAGGGTGGTCATGGCGAAAAATTGGTATGTGGTGCATACATATTCGGGATTTGAGGACAAAGTCAAGGATTCCATAGAAGACAAGGTCAAACGGAAAAACATCGAGGAGAGGATCTCCCGCATCTTGATACCGACCGAGAGGGTCATCGAACTGCGGGGAGGGAAAAAGAAGGAGACGGACAAAAAGTTTTACCCGGGGTATATCCTCGTGGAGATGGAGCTCAATGATGAAACCTGGCATCTCGTCAGGAGTACCCCCAGGGTAACGGGCTTCGTCGGAGGATCCGATCCGGTGCCGCTCCCCGAAGAAGAGGTGGAGGAGATCCTCCAGCAGATCGAAAAGGGCCCGGTCCAGCAGGTCCGTACCCAGTATGAGGTTGGTGATGCGGTGCGGATTATCGACGGTCCCTTTGCGAACTTTCTCGGAACCGTTGACGAGGTCGATATGGACCATGGAAGGCTGCGGGTCATGGTGAGCATCTTCGGCCGTCAGACGCCGGTGGAACTCAATTTCTTCCAGGTCGAAAAGGCATGATAGAGAATCAGGTTCCGAGGATTCGAGGGGCCGAGTGAACAAACACTTGAACCCTTGCATCCCGGAACCCTTGAACCCTGAACTTTTTAAGGAGGTATACATACAATGGCAAAAGAGGTTGCAGCACTCGTAAAACTGCAGATACCCGCGGGAAAAGCCAACCCGGCACCGCCGGTTGGGCCTGCCCTCGGTCCCCATGGCGTGAATATCATGGATTTCTGCAAGCAGTTCAATGCAAAGACTGCGCAGATGGGAGATACGATCATTCCGGTCGTCCTCACTATTTATGCAGACAGGTCTTTCACCTTTATTACCAAGACCCCGCCGGCGTCCGAGCTCATCAAAAAGGCTGCCGGCATCATCAAGGGGTCGGGCGTCCCGAACAAGGACAAGGTCGGCAAGCTGACCGAGGGGCAGGTGAAAGAGATAGCACAGACGAAGATGCCTGACCTCAATGCCGCCACCCTTGACCAGGCAGTCAAGATCATAAAGGGTACTGCCAGGAGCATGGGTGTTGACATTGTGGAATGACGGGAGGAAAAAACCATGGGAAAGAAAATGGATAACGCGAAGAAAAAACTTGATCTGGGGTCCGAAATACCCATCAAAGAGGCGATCGACGCTGTGAAAAGCTCAGCCTTTACCAAATTCGATGAATCGGTCGACATCGTTCTGAGTCTCGGCGTGGACCCAAAGAAGTCCGAGCAAATGGTCCGGGGAACCGTGGTTCTGCCTCACGGGATCGGCAAGAGCATCCGCGTGCTCGCATTTGCCAAGGGCGAAAAGGAAAAAGAAGCGAGAGAAGCAGGTGCCGATCATGTGGGAGCAGAAGACCTCGTGGACAAGATCCAGAAAGGGTGGCTCGATTTCGATAAGGTTGTTGCGACGCCCGATGTCATGGGCCTCGTCGGGAAGATCGGAAAGATCCTCGGCCCCCGCGGATTGATGCCGAATCCGAAACTCGGGACCGTCACCTTCGATATCGGCAAGGCGATCAAGGAACTCAAGGCAGGGAAAATCGAGTTCAAAGTCGATAAGACCGGGTTGATTCACATGCCGATCGGACGGGTATCGTTCGATGCAAACAAGCTCGTGGAGAATGTGAAGGAAGGTCTCGATGCCATCCTGAAGGCAAAACCCGCGACGAGCAAGGGCCGGTATCTGAAGAAGATGTATGTCTCGTCGACGATGGGGCCCGGCATCAAAGTGAACATCGACAGCATCGCGGCATTGACAAAAGTGTAAACAAGGGCTTTGCCCGCTCATAGAAAACGTCAGAGACAGTAGGTGCCGGTCTTAATTGTCCGCCCGGCGGACAGCCTACCGAGACGAGCAGTATGCCTGCCCAGGTCTCTGGGAAAGGAGGAATGTCTGAACAAGGAAGAAAAACAGAAGAACGTCGAGGCTCTGAAGGACCGCTTTGCCAGGGCAAAGGCGGTCGTGCTGACCGATTTCAAAGGGATTACAGTCGCCGAGATCTCGGATGCCCGACGGAAATTCCGCACCGCGAATGTCGAGTACAAGGTGGTGAAGAACACGCTCGCCAAGAGGGCGTCCGCCGAAACCCCGGTCTCGGTTGCCCGCGATTACTTCGAGGGGCCGACAGGGGTTGCGATCGGGTTTGATGATCCGGTGAGTGTCGTCAAGGCCGTACTCGGGTATTCAAAGGGGAATGAAAAACTCGTGGTGAAGTGCGGCGTCATTGAAGGGGCTCTCGTTCAGGGGGCTGATTTGAAGAGGATCGCCTCGCTCCCATCGAGGACCGTGCTCTTATCCATGATGGCGGGAGTATTCTCCGCGCCGGCGAGCAAGCTGGCAGCCGGTCTGAACGCGACGGTTGCGCGGCTGGCCTATGCCCTTGCGGCATTAAAATCCAAAAAAACAGAATAACACTATAACCAGAAGGAGGAGTTCAGATGGCGGGAATTACGAAAGAACAGGTTTTTGAGTTTATCGATACGATGACGATTCTTCAGATGTCCGATTTCATCAAGGAATTTGAGGATCGCTATGGCGTGACTGCTGCGGCGCCGGTCGCTCTTGCGGCGGCTCCCGGAGCAGCGGCAGCGGGTCCGGCGGCAGCTGCAGAGGAGAAGACGAGCTTTGATGTGATCCTCGGTGCAGCCGGTGAAAAGAAGATCCAGGTCATCAAGGTTGTCAGGGAACTGACCGGTCTTGGCCTGAAGGAGGCGAAAGACCTTGTCGATGGGGCCCCGAAACCAGTCAAGACAGGGGTGTCCAAAGATGAGGCTGCCGCAATGAAGGCGAAGCTCGAAGAACAGGGCGCAACAGTCGAAGTAAAGTGAGGCAGGTCTGACTGTTTCGTGAGGGTGTGCGCATCCCCTGTTTCCCGACAGAAACGTAATGGTTGCAGGATCGGCAGGGAGATGGCAGTTTGTCATCTCCCCTGCTCTCGTAGACGAATCCTCAACCTGGAAGGAGTGTCATGACAAAGGTTTTAAGAAAGAGGGAGCATTTTGGGAAAGTGCCGGAGATTCTCGATGTGCCCTATCTCATTGAGATCCAGCGGAGATCGTTCGAAACGTTTCTCCAGAAAGAGGTGCCGGCGGGCAAGAGAAAGGATCATGGTCTCCAGGCGGCATTTGTGAGTGTTTTCCCCATTACGGATTACAACGAAACCGCATCGATCGATTTTCTTGAATACAGCATGGGGGAGCCGAAGTTTTCTCCCCGGGAGTGCATCCAGAAGGGAATCAATTACGCTGCGCCGATCAAGATCAAGGTCCGTCTGAACCTCTTCGATGTCCAGGAGGACGGGTCCAAGAAACTCAAAGAAGCGAGGGAGCAGGAGGTATTCATCGGCGAAATTCCCCTCATGACCGATACCGGCACGTTCATCATCAACGGAACCGAACGGGTCATTGTGAGTCAGCTGCACCGCTCGCCGGGGGTATTTTTCAGTCCCGATAAGATGAAGACTCACGTCAGCGGCAGGCTTCTCTATACTGCGAGGGTTATCCCTGCACGGGGTTCGTGGCTCGATTTTGAGTTCGATACCAAGGATATTCTTTATGTGCGGATCGACCGGAGGAAGAAACTTCCCGCCACGGTCGTTCTCAAAGCCCTCGGGTACAGCAACGAAGAACTGCTCAGGACGTTTTATCCGATAGACCACGTCCGTATCGAGGGAAGGAATAAATTTTTCCGGATCGTCAAGGAATTCATGGTCGGGGTGAAGTCGAAGAACACGATCAAGGACCCCCAGTCCGGGGACGTCATTGTCAAGGCCGGCGGCAAGATCACCCGGGGAGCGTACAAAAAGATGGAATCGGTGGGGATCAAGGAAATCCCCATTGACGAAGAGGATATCATCAGCCAGGTGAGCCTGACCGATATCGTTGATCCTGAGACGGGCGAGGTGATCCTCGAGGGCAATGAGATCATCACCAAGGACGTCTTCGAGAAGATCATCAACCTGAAGGTGGCTGCACTGGACCTCATTTATATCGACAGCGTCAAGTATCTCCCTTCGTTCCGCGATACACTGATCTCGGACAAGGTCGCCGCAAAAGAGGAAGCGCTCATCGAGATATACAAGAAGCTGCGGCCCGGCGAACCGCCGACCCGTGACGCATCACAGGAACTCTTCCGCGGCCTCTTCTTCGATGAGAAGCGGTATGACCTCTCCCCCGTCGGCAGGATAAAGATCAACAAGCGGCTGGGCCTCGCCGTCCCGGAGGATGTACGGGTGCTCACCGATAAGGACATCATCGAAATCGTCCGGTACATTCTCGACCTGAGGACCGGCAAGGGAGAGGTCGACGATATCGATCACCTCGGCAACCGGAGGATCAGGAGTGTCGGGGAACTGCTCGAAAACCAGTTCAGGATCGGTCTCGTGAGGATGGAGCGGGCGATCAAGGAAAAAATGACCCTCACCGAGCTCGATGAGGTGATGCCCCACGACATCGTCAACGCAAAGCCGGTCATGGCCGCGATCAAGGAGTTTTTCGGCTCGAGCCAGCTGAGCCAGTTCATGGACCAGACCA
>JBLNHB010000235.1:0-4115 GCA_050268805.1 bacterium
TCATGATCTCACTGCTGTCATAAAGCGTCTCACGTCGCTCATCGACTCGGGACGCGCCATGAGTTCCATTCATGCCATTTCAGAACTCCTTGACTTCTTCATCGAGCAGGTCGTCTCGGAGCTCGGGGTTGAGCGCGCATCGATCATGCTGGTCAATGAACGACGCGAAGAGCTCTACATCGCCGCGTCTCGGGGCATCAGCCGTGATGTGGTGGAATCGGTCAGTGTGAAATTAGGGGACGGCATCGCGGGAAAAGTCGCTCAGACCGGAAAGCCGATCCTCGTCACCGACGTCACCTCCGATCCCAGAGTAAAAGAGATCAGGGACCCTAAGTCGAGCTGCTTCATTTCCCTGCCCATCGTCCTCAGTATTCCCATCACGTACCAGGAGAAAGTCCTCGGCGTGATCAATGCGACGAACAGGAGGTCGGGCGAGACCTTCACCGAAAATGACATCTCTTTCCTCCTCGGACTCGCCGGCCAGGCCTCTGTCGCCATTGAGAACGCGCGGCAATTTGAAGAGCTCAAAGATGCCTACGAATCGCTGAGGTCCACGCAGAAACAGCTCGTTTCGTCCGAGCGGCTGAACGCGCTCGGCCAGATGGCTGCCGGCATCGCCCACGATTTCAATAACATTCTGAACGGCATCCTAGGAAATATCCAGCTCCTTGTCTGGAAAATCACCGGAAAATATATCGATGCCGGGATGATCCAGTCGGAACTCAGGACGATTGAACGCATCGCTCTCCAGGGAGCCGAAACCGTGAAGCGGATTCAGGATTTTTCGGGAATCCGGAAGGACACTCCCGTCGAAGAAGTCAATCTGAATGCTCTCGTCCATAATGCTCTCGATGTCACCCGCCACAAGTGGAAGGACGAGTGCGAGGTGCGGGGCACCAACATCGACATCCGGCTCAATCTCAACGACATTCCGCCCACACAGGGAAACAAATTCGAACTCATCCAGGTCATCTGCAATCTTATTTTCAATGCCGTTGAAGCCATGCCGCAGGGAGGCGCCCTCGGCATCATCACCGCGCGCAAGGACGGCCGCATACTCCTCACGGTCTCCGACACGGGGATCGGCATGAATGAGGAGACCCGGGCGCGAATCCTCGAACCCTTCTTCACGACCAAAGAAAAAGGCCATGGCCTCGGCCTGAGCATCGTCTATGGGATCCTGAAGCGGCATCAGGGAGATATCGCGATTGCGAGCGAAGAGAGGAAGGGCACCACCGTCACCATCAGCCTTCCCGTCATCGCCGGGATTGAACAGAAGAGAGTCCCGGAGGGGAACGGCAGGCAGGGGAGCGCTGCAAAGGCCCGCGTGCTCGTCATTGACGACAGCGATCAGAACAGAATGATCTCCCAGGAGGCCCTCACCATAGCCGGACACGATGTTGTCTGCGCCGAGACAGGCATGCAGGGGCTGTCGCTCTTTGAGCAGGAGCATTTTGATGTGATCATAACCGATCTCAGCATGGCGGGTCTCTCGGGTCTCGAGGTCGCAAAAAGGGCAAAGAAAATCGATCCCCAGGTCCCGATCATCCTCCTCAGCGGGTGGGCCGCGCAGCAGGACCAGGAGCAGCTCAGGGCTGATGGCATCGATTATGTCCTTTCCAAGCCCTGTTCATTGGACCGGTTACAGGGAGCTGTGGATGAGGCTCTCAATGCTTCACCGAGAATCAAAGACACAGAAGAGAAAAAAAATTAACCACCGCTTTGCCAAGCGAGGCTCTGTATTCATCCCCTCACACCTCTTGTTCTTCCTGAAGTTCTGATATTTCATACCTTCAAAATGAGGCTAGGATAGGAAATTCCTGCCAAAGTCCAAAGACCTTGTTTTACCAGCAATATTTGTCAGTTTCATGACATAATTTGTCAAAAAAAATCTTATATAACTGTAATTATATGTATTACTATTTTATTTTCATATGCTAAATTATGTTAATTACAATTACTTATAATTTTATTTCATGATAGAGTGTTATCAGGTATTCTATTTGCTTAATATTAAATGAAAATACGTTATATGACGATAAATAAGGGAGAATGAGGACCTCATTCATGAGACCTCTTGATAAAGTTTTGGCAGATCCGCGAAGCGGCTCACGCCCGCACCACGGTTCGAAAGAACTAAGCATGCCCGCATGCTCAGTCATATCAGAGAGCAACCCCGCAAGAAAAAATTTCTCCGGAATGGGTAAAGCAGGCCGCTGCCACTCACTTCTCATACTTTGCGTCGCAGTATTTCTGCTTTCATTACTCATAATGCCCTCTGCTTCATGGTCAGCGGCGCTCACCTGGGTGGGCAACGGAGCGGATACTGATTTCAACACTCCGGCAAACTGGAGCCCTGCACAGACTCCCACCCTTGCCGACACCTGCACGATAAATAGCACCAACAACCGCCAGCCGAGCATTCTGACCACTTCCGAATGCGGAAACTTAACTCTGGGGACCGGCGCGACCCTCATGACCCTCACCTTTTCCGCAGGTAATGACCTCACAATATCCGGGAACGTGACTATCGGCTCGAACGGCCGGATCGCGCCGCAAGCAACGCCGACCGGTACCTTCACTGTCGGTGGAGACTGGAGCGACAATCTTGCCACGACCAACTTCACCAGTTCGAACCTTCATCTTGAGTACGTCTTCACCGGCACGAGCAAGACCATCTCGACAAATGAGAGCTTCTACGATATGTCTGTCCCGGGTTCATATACCCTCAATTCAAACCTTACTATCGCAAACAGTATGGACATTGTAGGCTCGGGAACATTCACCCAGGGCCCCAACATTTTTACCATGAATGGGACTGCTTTTATCATTTCCGGCACCTATAATCACACCTGCTCTTCAACATTAGTCATCAACAGCACCCTTTCGCTTGAAAATGGAGAACATTACCCTGCCGTCATCACGAACAGCGGAAGTAATGTGACCGGGGCAAACCCGGCGTATATCGATTGCGACCTCACGCTGCAATCAGGCTCGACCGTGAACATAGGGCAGACGCTCTTTGTCAGCGGAAACTGGATCAACAACGGAGCGACAGTCAATACGGCCGCAGCAACGATAATCATGTCAGGAGCGGGAAAAACCATCGGAGGGACAACCCCAACAACTTTCTACAACCTCACGATCGGCGACAGCGCGGGCGACAGCACAACCACGCTGCTCAACACAACGCTCAATAACGACTTGATTGTCACCGTGGGTGCTGCCTTTACGGTCCAGGCAAACAGGAACATTACGGTAAACGGCGACACATCTATCTACGGGGCGATGTATCTGAGCGGCACCAGCACCTTCACCCAGGAAGGGTACAATACAGGAATTCGTGTGGAAGCCGGCGGATTGCTCAGCGCCCAGGGTACCGATTCAGCGAACCGCGTGACCTTCACCCGTGCCACCTCATATTTTGACCTCGTTATTAACGGAGGAATAGACTTCAATAACGTCAATGTCTATTACACCCGTTCAGCGACTTCAGGGAGAGGCTTCGCCATCAATTCACCGGGAGGCGCGACCGTAAACCTCAATAACGTGGCCATTAATTACACCGAAGACGTGAACGGCGCAGTCATGCTCTACTGGAACTCGAACAGGACCATCACTGCCAGTGGGTGGTCCTTCAACTCGGCCACATACTCGGGCAATGATGTGAATGTCGAGGCGCTGCAGGGGACGATCAATTTCACGAGTTTCAGCGGCAACTATGCCGGGGAGTCCTTTGACAACGACAATGGAGGGGTTGCGAATTGGACCGTCCTGGTGCAGTTCGCCCTGGCGAGCTCGAGCGGTCCAGAATCCACCACCCCTGCTGTGCTCACGGTCATCCTCACGGGTCCAAGTCCTCAGATCGTCAGAGTCGACTATGTCGTGACCGGGGGGACCGCAACCGGAGGCGGGGTCGATTACACCCTCGCAAGCGGCACTCTCACATTCAGTTCCGGTGTTACATCACAGCCCATTAACATCACGATCAACAACGATCTCATTGATGAACTGGATGAAACGATTCAGGTCACGCTCCAGAACCCTTCGAATGCAGCGCTCGGAAGCCCGACAGTCCATACCTATACGATTATCGATAATGACACGGCAGGGGT
>JBLNHB010000236.1:0-6288 GCA_050268805.1 bacterium
TGCCACAACGGCAATATTTGAACATTTCTCGATTTTAGAATGTGAAATTGGCCCTGTTATCTTTGCATCCGTCACGGCACCGTCGGCAATCTTACCTGTTATGATGGAATTATTTTGGATATGACCGGCCTTTATTCCACTTCCTGTATTCGTGTCTTGTCCTGATGTGCCGTCTGCCTCTTTTATGTGCTGGGAAAGCACTGAGTCATTTGCCAAGCCACCGCCAGCGGCAAAAACCGAGGAACTAAAAAACGAGAATGTAAATATCACGGCTAAGGCTATACTGATTCTGATCTTTTTCATGTTCATTTTCTCCTGTTTCATTTTTCCACAATGGAAATTTTGGTTGCGAAAGGGATGATATCCCTCGTAACGGAACCGAATTTATTCTTTTGCTTTCTTCATGGTGGGACACCAGGCAAAATAACCGGATCTTTATTCCGTGGGCTCAAGACAAAGCCCTCTGAGGACTGGTATGTTTTTTTGAGACAAGAATTCGTCTAAGAGCGGATTTTCTGACTGACTGACTGACTGAGCAAGAAGGAGACCATAAGGTCTAAGGTGTAAATAAAGAATAAGCGTAAGGAACTTGGCGGATGCAAGCTTTGTCCTCCCCAATAAAAGCGAGCACTTATAAATAGCACAAAGGTAAAGTGCCAGTCAAGAGACTGAAGCTGCGCTCGACTGCAGATCAGCAGAGGAACGTGTCCGGGAAGGTCATGTTGCACTTTCTTCCATGAATCATTTTAAATACAGAGAATGGATAAGAGAACCGGAGAGAGCAGCTCGCCTGAATCGTTTGAACCCTCGACCCCCCTGATGAAGCAGTATTTCTCGATTAAAGAGGAATACCCTGACGCGATCCTTTTTATCAGACTCGGCGATTTCTATGAGATGTTTGGAGACGATGCCCGGATCGCGTCGAAAATCCTCCAGATAACCCTTACCACACGAGACAGGGGAAGCGACAACCCTATCCCCATGTGCGGTGTTCCCCACTTCGCTGCTGACACCTACATCACCCGGCTCATCAGGGAAGGACACAAGGTCGCTGTGTGCGAGCAGGTGGAGGACCCTGAGAGCGCAAAAGGGATCGTGAAACGCGAAGTGGTCAGAGTGGTCACGCCGGGCACCCACGAACCTGAAGATCCCAAGGAGAACGCATACCTGGCAGCGATCTTCCCTCTGAACAGCGTCTTCGGCATCGCCATAGCGGAATTGTCCACCGGAGAATTCTCCGTCTATGAAACAACCGGTCCCCTGGATGACGAACTCTCCCTCATCCAGCCCAAGGAGGTCCTCTGTCCGGAGAGTCTCAGGGGAAACATTTATTATCAAGAGGCGCTGAACGGCATCTATGTGACCTACCTCGATGACTGGCATTTCGATTTCTCTGAAGCGTACCGGACGCTCCTCGGGTATTTTAAGGTGACAACGCTCGAAGGGTTCGGATGCGAATCAATGCCCGCAGGCATATCGGCGGCCGGCGCGGTCATTTCCTATCTCCAGGCGACCCGAAAAGACATGCTCGGGTTCAATAAGATCTCGACCGTCAATAAATCATCCTTCATGGTGCTCGACTCGACAACACAGAAAAATCTTGAGCTCCTCAGCTCCCTGAAGGACGGGACCCAGAATGATTCCCTACTCTGGGTCCTCGACCAGACCCTCACCCCGATGGGAGGGCGGTTCCTCAGGAGTGCAATCATCAAGCCGCTCAAAGAGGTAAAGGGCATCCAGAGACGTCTCGATGCCGTTGAATCCCTCACGGATGACTTCGAACTCATCGAGAACAGCCGTTATGTCCTGAGGAATATCCATGACATCGAACGCCTCAGTGTCAGGCTCTCTACACAGAAGGTGAATGCCCGTGATCTCGTTTCGATCAGGAACTCCATCGCGCTTTTTCCGAAGCTGAAGAAAATACTTGTTCCGATTAAAGACGACCTGCTCCAGACCATCGCCGGGGGTCTGAGCGATTTTTCCGAACTCAGGGACGCGATTGACCGGGCGATCGTCGATAACCCGCCCTTCAGCCCCAAAGACGGTGGGATCATACGAAAGGGATTCAGCAACGAGATCGATGAACTCAGGAGCATCTCGACCAACAGCAGGGAATATCTCTCGAAACTCGAAGCAGTGGAGCGGAAAAAGACCGGCATCGGCTCACTGAAAATCAGCTACAACAAAATTTATGGCTACTACCTTGAAGTGACGAAGCCGAACCTTTCGCTCGTCCCTGAGCACTATATCCGGAAACAGACGCTCGTCAATGCTGAACGTTTCGTTACTCCCGAACTGAAGGAATACGAATCAAAAATCATCGGCGCCGAAGAGAAGCTTAAAAAACTCGAATACCACCTCTTTGAGGAGCTCGTCGGTTCCCTCGCGCACCATGCCGAGCCGCTGAAAAAAGCGGCATCCGCCCTCGCACTGTTCGACTTCCTGGTTTCACTCGCTACTGTTGCGAGACGTCATTCCTATACCAAGCCTTCCATCGATACCTCGGGGAAGATCGAAATCATTGATGGGAGGCATCCCGTTCTCGAACGCATCACCCAGGGAGAACGGTTTGTCCCCAACACCTCGGTCATCGATACCGACAGAGACTTTCTCCTCATTATTACCGGTCCCAATATGGCGGGGAAATCAACCTACATGCGCCAGACCGCTCTCATCATTCTTCTCGCTCAGATGGGGTCATTCGTTCCCGCCGACTCAGCCCATATCGGCCTCGTCGACAGGATTTTCACGAGAATCGGCGCCGCAGACTACCTCACGAAAGGGCAGAGCACCTTCATGGTCGAGATGGTCGAAACCGCGAATATCCTCAATAACGCCACAGACAGAAGTTTCATCATCCTCGATGAAGTCGGCAGGGGGACGAGCACCTTCGACGGCATCAGCATCGCCTGGGCCGTGGCAGAGTTCATCGCTACCCAGGTCAGGGCGCGAACCATGTTTGCAACGCACTACAACGAGCTCACCGAACTGACGGCAGTGTCAGAGGGTGTGAAGAACCTCAACATCGTGGTGCGGGAATGGGGGGACGAGGTCATATTTCTCAGAAAAATCGAAAATGGTCCGGCTGACAAGAGCTACGGGATCCAGGTGGCACGACTTGCGGGACTGCCCTCCTTTGTGCTCGAACGGGCGAAAGAGGTGCTCGGTAGCCTCGAACAAAAAGAGATGGGTGAAAAGAGTCTGGCAGGAACAGCAGCCCGGAGAGTCAAGAAGAAGGTTGTGCAGCTCGACCTCTTCGGCATGAAGGCAAACCCTCTCATCGCAGAACTCCAGAGCATAATACCGGATTCACTCACTCCCGAAGATGCGTACCGGATTCTCCTGAAATTGAAAGAGCTCGCAGAAAAATCCTGAAGACCCTTCCCATCTCCTGTTCCTAATTTTCTTATCGCGCGGATATAATACGTTCACATGCTCGCAGGATTAACAGGGAATTTCGGGTCTGGCAAGAGCACGGTGCTCGAACTCTTCAGAAGAGCAGGGGCGGTCGTCGTTGATTCAGACGAGATCGTCCGCATTCTCTACGAGAAAGACGATGTCAAACGGGAGGTCGTGGAGATCCTCGGTGATGTCCTCAAGAAGGACGGGAGCGTGGACAAGGCAAAAATCGCGTATCTCATTTTCACCAATGCCCTCCTGAAAAAAAACCTCGAGGTTCTCATCCATGCCCTCGTTTTTTCTGAGATCGAATCCATTGTACGAAAAAACCCGCACAAGGTCGTTATTGCCGAAATCCCTCTCCTCTTCGAATCGAGTTACCACCCCATGGTCGATGCGGTTATTCTCACCACCTGCTCCCGGGAAACAATCTTCGAGCGTCTCAGAAAAAAAGGGTACACCGATGCAGAAATAGAGGAGCGGCTCTCCAACCAGATGCCCGATGCAGACAAAATCCACCAGGCGGATTTTGTCATCAACACGGAAGGAAGTCCGGACCAGATCAAGAAGCAGGCCAAGTCTATCTACACATCTCTCTTGGCACGCCTCAAGGATTAGCATCCAAGCCTCATAACTCTTCTATTCCAATTTGGTCTTTCTTGGGATATAATTGTTTAAATTGACAAGGTGGTTACATAAATGGGGGAAAGGGGGTGATATTTGAGACGCTCTCCTCGAACTAACTCACCAGGTTGTCTCCGGGGAAAGAAACCCCGGGAAGAAACCGACATAAGGAGGTAACAATCACGATGGCAGAAGAAAAAAAAGGTGGTCTGTCTTTGCTCTGGAAGACGGAAGACTGGCTTGCGGTTTGGATGGGATTCCTTATTATTGTTGTCATTCTTGCCGGTCTCACCGTGAAGATCCCGAAGTTCAAGTGGACGACGGAAGGCGCGTTCACATCGTACATCGAAAACGTCAAGAAGTCTCAGGCTGTTGAGAAGCTGGAATCGGCCTCGCTGGACAAGAATGAGGCAGCGCTGAAGGCCGATCTCACATTACTCAGAGAGGCAATCGCCGCGAACGACCGCAAGGCTATCGGTGATGCGGCTAAGAAGCTCGAAGAGACTTCGAAAGCTGTTCAGGACGAAGGACTGAAGAAGAAGGCAGGCAAGCTGGGCAAGGACATCAAGGGTGAGGCGGGCAATCTTCCCGGCAAAGTGTTCTCCGGGGAGAACATCATGCTCGCCATCTATATCGGCATCGCTTACCTGATCCTCAGCGTCGTCGCCCTCTCGCTGCTGGGTGAACAGGCGGGCAAGATCATCGCCGGCTTTCCGGTGGTATTCATCCTGGCGTGGATTGCGCAGTTTATCGCCGGCAACTACTCCATTCTCTACTACGGCGTCGAGTACGTCCTCTGGTGCCTTTTCCTCGGCCTCTTCGTGAGCAACGTCATCGGTGTTCCCGAATGGCTCAAACCTGCGGTGAGGACGGAGTTCTATATCAAGACAGGTCTGGTGATCCTCGGCTCCGGCATCCTCTTCGGTGAGATCGTGAAGGCCGGGTTCTACGGCATCGTCCAGGCAGTCCTCGTGGTCGCCGTCGTCTGGTACTTCACCTGGTGGATCGCGAAGAAGATGAAGGTCGACGACGAATTCGCCGCCGTGCTCTCGAGCGCAGTTTCGATCTGCGGCGTCTCGGCAGCAATCGCAACGGGCGGCGCCATCCAGGCCGACTCGAAGAAGATCAGCTACGTAACCTCTATTGTGCTCATCTGTGCCATCCCCATGCTCATCCTCCAGCCGATCATCGCCAAGGCGGTCGGGATGAGCGACATCGTGGCCGGCGCGTGGCTCGGCGGCACCCTGGATACGAGCGGCTCCGTGGTCGCGGCAGGTGCGCTCATCAGTGAGGCGGCAATGAAAACAGGCGTGATCGTGAAGATGTCCCAGAACGTCCTCATTGGCGTTGCCGCCTTCATCCTGTCCGTGGTCTGGACGCTCCGGGCATGCAGGATCGGCGCAACGAAGCAGACGCCGAGCGCCATGGAGATCTGGCACCGTTTCCCGAAGTTCGTCCTCGGCTTCCTCGTCGCCTCCGTGGTGTTCTCCTTCATCGTCGAGCCCAAGACCGTTGAAACCACGAAGGGCATGTTGTCGGGACTGCGAACCTGGTGGTTTGCACTCGCCTTCACGAGCATCGGCCTTGAGACGAGGTTCAGCGATCTCGCGAAGATGGAGGGCGGCCGGCCGGCCGGCGCATTCCTGCTTGGCCAGGGCTTCAACATCATCTGGACGCTCATTCTCGCATGGCTTCTCTTCAGCGGCATCATCTTCGAGGTGCCCGACATCAAATAATTTCATCACGTTCGAAGGATATGGGAAGGCGAAAGCCTTCCCATATGTTTACCTTCTCCATCAGCAGGAGATGAACATTGGATTTAGGCCTTCTCGGAAGCTTGGAGTTTAACCTGCAGTTTTTTTCAAGCCTCTGCAGCATCGTTATCATCGACCTCATCCTCGCGGGCGACAACGCTGTAGTCATCGCCATGGCGGTCAGGTCGCTCCCGCGAGAGCAGCGGAAGAAAGGAATCATCTTTGGGGCTGGCGCAGCCGTGCTCCTCCGCGTGATCGCCACGTTCTTCGTTGCTCAGCTCCTCACAATCAGCTATGTAAAAATCGTCGGCGGTGTCCTCATCACCTGGATCGCCGTGAAACTCTTCGTCGAGGGTGCGCCCGAGGAGGTCGGCGAGCGGCAGGCCAAGACCGTCTGGCAGGCCGTCAAGATTATCGTCATTGCAGACATCACCATGGCGATCGACAACATGCTTGCGGTGGGCGGCGCGTCGCATGGCAACCTGTTCCTGCTCCTGTTTGGGCTGGG
>JBLNHB010000237.1:0-3605 GCA_050268805.1 bacterium
GGGGAAGAAGCCTGCGACCTGAACATATTCGACCTGCAAGGGCTCAAGGACATCAAGCGGAGATCTGACATTCTCCAAAAAATTAAACTCGATGTGACGCCTAGGATGGTCATGGAACCCCGGTTCCAGACGCAGCCCGAGGATTTACAAAAGCTCAAAAAGATCAGCGGCTACATGTTCTATATTGAAACCCAGTGCCAACCTCCGGCACTCATGCTCATGAAGATCGGGAGGACCGATATCGCTTCCACCGTAGGAAAGATTGATGAAATTCCTCCCGAGATGGTTCAGCGGGCAATCGATACTCCCGTCCACCCGAGCGTCTATGGCATGTTCGCCATTACTGACGAAATCAAAGCGTGGTTGAAAAAAGAACTGGACTTGTAATCGAAGGGACCGCCGCGCCTGATCAGCGGATATTCTCAAGCTTCTTTTCATGTTTGTGCAGCAGTCTTTCTTTCTGTTCACTCCCCGAAGAAGCTATGTTCATGATGAGGTAGAAGATTCCGCCGACAAGCAAGCCCAGGAAGAGAAGGCCGAAGAAGAGCTTCGGCTTGCGGAAGAGGAGGAACAGGAGGATCAATCCGAGGATGACCGCAATAACCGCATTGTCCTTTGCAAGAGAAATGATGCTGTCGATAAAGTCGGAAAAATCCATCGGAATCTCTCCCCTCTTCTTTATAAAGTATAGCATATTCCCGCAACTCTCCGGTCTGACACGGCGGCAATCTCCCCGGCTCGCCTGTGAACGTGAAACTACCAGATGGATCTGATGATTTTGCGGCCAAAATATGCTAACCTTTCAGAAAAATCATTCAAGGCGGAGACACCTATGATCATCGGCATACCAAAGGAGATCAGGAGAGAGGAATACCGGGTGGGCATCACACCCCAGGGAGCAGCAGATCTCAGGAAGAGCGGCCATACTGTTCTCATCGAAAACAGCGCCGGCACAGGGAGCGGCTTCCCTGACGACGAATATCTCGATGCTGATGCGGACCTCGTCGACAGAGAGACACTCTATGCGAAATCGGATATCATCATCAAGGTCAAGGAGCCCCTCCCTTCTGAATACGATCTCATCAGGGACGGCCAGACGATCTTCACGTTCCTCCATCTCGCTCCGAACCGGGATCTGACCGATGCCCTCATCAGGAAACAGGTGATCGCGCTGGGGTATGAGACCCTTGAGAAAAGCGGGACATTGCCGCTTCTCCGCCCTATGAGTGAAATTGCCGGCAGGATGGCACCACTCATGGGCGCCTTCTATCTCCAGAAATTCGTGGGAGGCAGAGGGGTGCTCCCCATGGGCACAGCAGGGGTTCGGCCTGCACGAACGGTGATCCTCGGAGCAGGCATCGTCGGGATGAACGCAGCGCGGGTCAGTCTTGGATTAGGCATGGATACGGCCGTCCTCAACAGGGGCATCGAGAGGCTTGGAGAGATCGATGCGATGTTCCTGGGAAAGGTCAGGACCCTTTCCCTTACCCCGATCACTATCGACCGTGAACTCAGGGAGGCCGACATCGTCATCGGCGCCCTTCTCGTTCCGGGCGGCAAGACCCCGGTCATCATAACGAGAAAGATGCTAAAAACCATGAGGAGGGGTTCGGTCATCGTGGACGTGTCAATTGATCAGGGGGGATGTGCCGAGACCTCAAAGCCTACCACCCATGACAACCCGGTGTACGACGTGGATGGAGTCATTCACTATGCCGTCTCGAACATGCCCGGCTCCTATCCGAGGACATCAACCATCGCCCTCACAAATGCTACACTCCCCTACATCAGGCTCCTTGCAGAAAAGGGCATCGAGCGGGCACTTCTGGAGAGCAGAGAGCTCAAGAGCAGCGTCAATGTTTTCAAGGGACGCATCGTCCATGAGGCGGTCGCGATCGCCCAGGGGCATTCCTTCAGGAATGTTGAGGACCTGCTCAGGAAGGAACGTTCAATCTAAGAAGGTGCGTGCCCCGACGTACCGCTTGCTGTAATAGTCGCTCGAGAGAGAATCGGTGCGTATCTTCTCACCTCGTCCCGGGGCATGAATGAATTCATCATCCCCGATATAAATTCCCACATGGGATACCCGCCGCTGCCGGAACGTAGCGAAGAAGACGAGGTCTCCCTTTCCAAGATCGCTCCTCGTGACCGGGATGCCGGTCGCGAACTGCTCGCGTGATGACCGGGGGATCTTCAGACCGTTGTAGTCATACACTGCCATGGCCAGTCCGCTGCAATCGAATCCCTCTTCCGAACTTCCCCCCCACCGGTAAGGCACATCGACGAAATTCTTCGCCGTCTTCACAATCTCATCCCTGAGATAGGAATTCCCCTGCTTCTCTTCCTGTGCTGCGGCATACTCCCCGGGCCCCACAATGAAGTACTCATCAATTATCCCGGAACCCTTGAGCTTTTCGGCCTGCATTCCCGCCATCTTCTCATGCAGGTAATCCCCGAATCTGACTTTGTACAGTCCTGATTGCGTGCGGAAGTAGTAGGCATCGATTCCCTCTTCCCTAAGCGCGTCCATAAGACGGGATGCATTTTCAACATCCGAAAAAGCTCCTGCCTGGACGGAATACCCCAGTCGTTTAAGGTTCTTGTGACCCTCGTATGCTGTGGAATGACGGGGAGTGTACGAACTGCAGCTCACAGCAGCGACAAGGAGCGGGGAGAGGAACACTGTGCGAAGCATACGCATATGAGCGGATACCTTCATCACCCTTTAGAGACGATAGATTGCTCCTCTGATTTTTTCAGCACCCGAAATCTTCTTCAATGCCTTTGCGGCATCATCCTTGTTCTTATATCTTCCGACGAGGACCCGGTACCTGATGCCGTTCTTTGTCCTGTCCTTCTTGATGAATGCGCTGTAATTCTTGCTCTTCAGATCGTTATAGAGACTCTCTGCGTTCTCCTCAACGCTGAAATAGCCGACCTGTATATAATACCCCGGTGCCAGAGCAGGAGCGGGTTTCTTGTCCGCCGGGCTGGCCGGGCCGCTCTTTTCAGGCGCAGACAGAGCCGGTTTCTGAGGAGGGAGCGCCCGTACAGGAGCGCTCTTCTCTGAGGTAGGTTTCCCGCTGGAAGTGGCCGGCACATCAGAGGGACTGTCAGCCGGCGGCTGCGGCAATTGCTGAGGAGGGGAAGGAACCGTGGCAACAATTGTTCTCTGCCCGTCCCTCTGTGGGGCTGCGCTTTTCTCTTGTTGTGGAGACACCGTGCCTTTCGGCGGGGTTACGGTCTCTTTTCTGAAACCAAAATCGGCAAAAAACCAGAGATAAACAATAACGAGCACAGAGGAGAGCGCTATCCCGGCAATCACCACATTCCGCACAAGATTCCGCTTCACACCCCTCTCTTCTTTCCTGGCAGCGCCGGGTCCAAGAAGACCCTTCTTTTTGCCGATAACCGGCTTCTTGGCATCCCGGAATAGATCATCGGGATTGAAATTTTCATCCACCTCAACTTTTTTGGCAGCCGGCTTCCCGGGAATTACCGGCTTCCTGGGGACAGGCAGCTGTTCATGTCCTTCCGGAGATTTTACTTCTTTCTTCTCAGCGACGGGGGCTTGAGGCAACCCGCGATCCGGTTGCTCTGGCTCT
>JBLNHB010000238.1:0-2603 GCA_050268805.1 bacterium
TCTCTCTTATTCCGCCGTAAAGGTCGACTTAAAGGCCGAAATGACCTCGTTCAGTTTTGCTTTCAATGGGTCATCGAGGATCTTTTTCTGGGCGATCTCGTCCAGAATGTCCTTCTTGTTCGTTCTCACATAATCGAGGAGCGCGCTCTCGAATTTCCTGATATTCTCCACCGCTACGCTGTCGATGAAACCCTGCGTTCCCGCATAGAGCACGAGGATCTGCTCGGCCATGGTCATAGGCACATACTGTCCCTGCTTGAGAAGCTCGACCATTCTCTTTCCCCGTTCGATCTGAGCCAGGGTCGACTTGTCGAGATCCGATCCGAACTGGGCGAACGCGGCAAGCTCTCTGAACTGGGCAAGATCCAGCCTGAGCGTTCCGGCGACCTGCCTCATCGCCTTGGTCTGCGCCGAGCCGCCGACACGGCTGACAGAGATACCGACATTGACCGCCGGGCGGACGCCTGCATAGAACAGGTCCGGTTCGAGGTAGATCTGGCCGTCGGTAATAGAGATGACATTCGTCGGAATGTAGGCGGAGACGTCGCCCGCCTGTGTTTCGATGATGGGGAGGGCGGTCAAGGATCCTCCGCCGAGCTTCTCGGACAGTTTCGACGCCCGCTCGAGGAGCCGCGAATGGAGGTAGAAGACATCACCCGGATATGCCTCACGTCCCGGCGGGCGCCTCAGGAGGAGGGAGAGCTGCCGGTATGCAGCGGCCTGCTTGCTCAAGTCGTCGTAGATGATCAGGGCATGCTTGCCCTTGTCCCTGAAATATTCTCCCATGGCGCAACCTGCATAGGGAGCGAGATACTGAAGTGGTGCAGGCTCGCTCGCTGTTGCGGAAACGATGATCGTGTGGGCGAGCGCTCCGTGTTCTTCCAGCGTTTTCGCGACACGGACAACATTCGACCGCTTCTGGCCGACCGCGACATAAATGCAGTATACGTCCCCGCCCTTCTGGTTAATGATGGCATCGAGGGCGATGGCTGTCTTGCCGGTCTGGCGGTCTCCGATGATGAGCTCGCGCTGTCCCCTGCCGATCGGGATCATCGAGTCAATGGCCTTGAGGCCGGTCTGGAGCGGCTCCTTCACCGGCTGGCGGTCAACGATGCCGGGAGCGATGACATCGACGATCCTCGTCTCCTTTGAATTGACAGGCCCTTTGCCGTCGATCGGCTGGCCGATGGCATTCACTACTCTTCCGAGCATCGCCTCACCCACCGGAACCGACATGATCTTCCCTGTCCTCTTTACGATATCGCCTTCCTTGATCAGCGTATCCTCGCCGAAGAGAACCGCCCCGACCGCGTCGGTCTCGAGATTGAGGGCCATGCCGTAGACATTGTTCGGGAACTCAAGGAGTTCGCTGGCCATGCAGTTGTCCAGTCCGTATATCTTGGCGATACCGTCTCCGACCGACAGGACCGTACCGATTTCACTCACATCGACCTTCTTTTCAAAATCGGTTATCTGCCGCTTGATCGATTCACTGATCTCTTCAACGTTGATTTCCATCTTTCGTTCACCCCTTTATGAGCTCATCTTTTAAAAGCCGAAGCTGGCCTTTTAGACTGCTGTCGTACATAGTGCTTCCGATCTTCACGACGAATCCGCCCAGCAGCGAGGCATCGCGGACATAAACGATCTCCACTTCGTCCTTTGCCGTTATTTTTTTCAGGGAGGATTTCAGGCGTTCCTGGAGCTCACCGGTGAATTGCACCGGCGTAATGACCGTGGCAACAGCCTTTCTCTTCCGTTCGTGGTACAGGTCAAGGGCCAGGCGAAGAATATCGTCGAGGAACGCCACGGCGCCTTCCTGTGCGAGGAAGGTGAGATATTTCTTGACCTCTTCGGAAAGACGTAATGATTTCGACAGGATCGAAATGGTCGTTGCTTTCTCCTCATGGGTAAAGAGAGGGCTCACGAGGGCAACTTCAATCTCCCTGCTCTTCTTGAGAAGGTCACGGACAGCAGCAAGATGACTGAACTCCTCTTCGAATCGGGCAAACTCTATACTGTTAAAGAGCGCTCGCGCGTACCGTTTTGCGAATCTCGCGTTGTTCGCCATGTCAACCCTCTAACTTCTTCAAGGATTCTTCCAGGATCCTGATCTGTTCTTTTTCAGACAGCTTCTTGCTCAGTTTCTTCCCGGCCAGGTCGACGGCAAGCTCTGCCGCATCAGCCTTGAGCTGCTCCCTCGCCTGCTTCAGCTCATACTCGATATTGGCCCGTGCCTGCTCAAGTATCTTTTCGCTCATCTTCTGACCTTCCTGGATGAGCGTCTCTTTGTCCTTCTCACCCGCCGTTGTCGCTGACTGGACCATCTTCTCGATCTCGCCGTCCTTGAGCCGGAGCTTTTCCTCAACTTCCCTGAGGGCTTTTTCGGCCATTGCCTTTGCCTCGCCCGCCTCTTTGATCGACTTCTCGATCAACTCAGTCCTCGTCTTGAAGAAAGCTTTCATCGGCTTCCGGAGAGCGACAACGAGAAGAACGACGAGGATCGTGAAGTTGAGGAATTTCCAGACGCAGTCCATCAGGGGGGCTCCGTGTTCAGAACCCTCGGCGGCGAGGCAAACACCTGCAAGACCCGCAGCAATCAC
>JBLNHB010000239.1:0-4625 GCA_050268805.1 bacterium
TTCTCTCCTGATCGAGAAGGGAGCGCGCATGAACGAGCAGGATCTTAAAGGCAGAACGCCCGTGATGGCAGCAGCAGGGAAGGGACATGCAGACGTAGCTGCGCTCCTGATCTCCCATGGCGGAAAAGTCAACGCAAAGGACCTGGATGAGAAGACGGCCCTCATGCTCGCGGTGGAGAGGGGGTATCCCCAAATCGTTCAACTCCTGGTTTCCGGGGGAGCCAAGATCGATGTGCGGGACCGGCATGGCAACACACCTCTTATGGAAGCAGTGAAGAGGGCATGCAGAGACTGTGCCGGCATTCTCATCGCAAAGGAAGCTGATCTGAACGTTCAGAACAGGTCCGGCGAAACGGTGCTCATGACAGCTGCGGGTAAGGGGAATACCGAGATGGTAACGCTTCTTCTTGAAAAGGGGGCGGATGTCAATACGGCCAGCGAGTCACGATGGACGGCGCTCACAGCGGCGGTCAACAGCGGCAAGAGGGATATCGTTGAAATACTCGCAGAGCATGGCGCTGACCTGAATGGCCAGGATTCGATGGGAAGGACGCCGCTTATGAAAGCTTTAGAAAAGGGACACATTCCTATCGCAAAACTCCTCATCGAGCGAGGAGCCGACGTCAATGCCGCAGACATCGAGGGAAGGACCGTTCTCATGTGGGCTGCCGAGTCTTCAAAAGATGTTGTGAAAATCCTCTTATCGAAGGACGTCAATGTGAACATCAAAGCGAAGGACGGCTCGACCGCCCTCAGTCATGCGCTCGAAAAAAATCAGCGCGAGATCGTGGAGCTGTTGAAAATACGGGGGGCAGTCGAAGAGGGAGAATAGTCAAAAAGCGCGGCGGATTCTCACGAAATCGTTGATGAGTGCCTTGGAGCGTTCGTCGACGTCGATAAAATGTATTCCATACTGGTAGTGGTTCGCGGCGATCTGTTTTACCCGCACAACCTCTCCGGCAACAGTTACCCTCTTGAGGCTGAGCAGGAGCGAGAGCGTAACCCGCTCCCCTATGGCGAGAACCTTCCGCGTTTCGAAAAGCATTCCCGAGGTGCTGATATTCTTCGTTGAGCAGTAGAAGTCTTCCCGGTGCTGGCCCTGTACCGTGATGTTGATGAGCACCCGGAGCGACTCGCGCTCCGGTATTTTCAGCAGTGCGCTTGCCTTGCTCACGAGGTCCCTGTGATAAATGGGTTTGATAATGAGGGAGTTCGCCCCGCACGAGCCGCACCACTCGAGAACTTCCTTGTCATTCGGGCAGGCAAGGATGATGGAAACATCCTTCAAGCCATGGTCAGCCCGGATGGCGGTGCAGAGTTTGTCTCCGCCCATGACGGGTATTTCGAGATCGGTGATGATGAGGTCCACCCTCTCGCTCCTGTGGATGTCGAGCATGTTTTCGGCGGAAGCAGCCGAAAGGACGAGGATGTCCGACCTCGAGAGAACGCTGTGCTCCTCCTGCAGGTGTTCCTTGATCGTGTCTGCTACGAGGATTTTTTTCATCACGGAATTATAAAACAAACGCTCAAGTATGTCTAACCTTTTTCGCGATAAAAACAAAATGAAGCGAGAGGGATTCCTCGGGGGTGGTGAGTTTAAGGTTCTTTGGCCAGGATATGGAAGAGCCGAGCAGTCAAAAAAAATCCCCGGCACAATGCCGGGGACCGAACTACTATCACTCAACATTGATTTTCTTGCTGTGTTTCTTTGCCTCTTCGGTCTTCGGGATTCTCAGCTCGAGGACACCGTTGTCATAGTGCGCTTTGATCTTGTCGGGGTCGATTCCCTCTGGCAGTTCGAACCTCCGGGAGAATGAACCAGAGGAACGCTCATAGCGATAGTAGTTTTCCCTTTCGACTTTCTCTTCCTTCTTCTTCGACCCGGAAATCGTCAGTACATTGTCAGTGAGGCCGATGCTGATATCGTCTTTCTTGATTCCGGGAAGGTCGGCCTTCAGCACGAGATCGTTTCCTTCCTCATAGATGTCTACAGAAGGTGAGATCATTTCGTGTTCGGTCAGCCTCATCTCGGGGAAGAGCGACGGACCAAAGAGCGAGAACGGCCTTCTCCAAAGATCTTCGAACCATCTCTCCATGGTCTCGAAGGGCGATACAGGAGTTATGGCCCGCGGACCCTCGGTCTTTACTATGTCTTTCGAAGTGACCGTCATAGTTCCACCTCCTTTTCTTCAGGGTTACCCCCTGTTTTATATTTTACTATATGAAAGTCCGGAGGGTGAAAGCAAATGCCGTTTTTTTCAAAATTGGTCCGGTTTTCGTCATCCCCGGATAAATAGGACTAAATTTATCCAGATTACTCAATTTTCCTGAACAAGAGGCTTTTATGAATGGGAGGCGGCTCCCGGTCTGGGCGGGATCAGGGAACAGTTACTTCACGGAATAAGATCGTATGGTGCATTTATCTTTATTTTCATTGTGTTACAAGTGAGCACCCGAAATCTCCTCAGTTCAATAGGTTCTCTTCTTGATGAAGTCCCGCGGTTTTCCCGCTCCTCTCGGCGGCCCGACCATGCCGTCCTCTTCCATCATGTCCATGATGCGGGCAGCACGATTGTAACCGATCTTGAACTTCCGCTGGATCGATGAAATGGATATTTCACCCATGGCTTCGGCATAGCTGATGATGCTCTGGTAGAGATCGTCTTTTACCTCATCCCCCTCCTGCTGCTCTACGGTCGCCATGTCGGCCTCGATGGAGTGAAAGAGCGTGAAATCCGGCGTTTGCTGCGCCCGGATGAAGTCGGTCACCCGCTTGATCTCTTCTTCGGAAATGAACGCTCCATGGAGCCTTTCGATTGCCGCACCGACGGAGAGCATGAGCATGTCGCCCTTGTCGAGGAGCTGTTCGGCGCCGTTCGTATCGAGGATTGTGCGGGAGTCGATTTTCGATGTGACCCTGAAGGCGATGCGGATCGGGAAGTTCGCCTTGATGATTCCGGTAATGACGTCAACAGAGGGCCGCTGGGTCGCGATGATCATGTGAATGCCCGAGGCCCTTGCCATCTGGGCAAGCCTGACAATCGCGGCCTCTGCCTCTGATGAGGCGGTATACATCAGGTCGGCGAGCTCATCGATGATGACGAGAATATAGGGCAGTTTCTGTCCATCGGCCGCAGTCCGGTTATAACTTTCAATGTTCTTTGCTCCCTGCTCGGCGATGAGCCGGTATCGCCGCTCCATTTCAAAGACCATTTTTTTGAGTCCTTCTGTCGCCTCTTTGGGGTTGGTAACGACCGGGTGGAGGAGGTGGGGTATATTCTCATACGCGGAGAGCTCGATCATCTTGGGATCGACCATGAGCATCTTCACTTCATCGGGCGTAGCCTTGTAGAGGACGCTCATGATCATCGAGTTCAGGCAGACACTCTTGCCCGATCCGGTCGTGCCTGCCACGAGGAGGTGGGGCATTTTCGCAAGATCAGCCACGACCGGTTTTCCGTTGATATTCACGCCGACGGCAACGGTGAGTCTTGAAGGACTCTTGATGAATGCATCGCAGGAAAGAATCTCTTTCAGACCGACAATCCCCCTGGAAGTATTCGGCACCTCGATGCCGATAGAGGTCTTATGCGGAATGCGGGAAACTCTGACCGCCCTTCCCCCCAATGCCCGTCCGAGGTCTTCAGAGAGAGAGATGATCTTGTTCATTTTGATTCCGGCAATCGGCTCATACTCGACCAACGTAACGACAGGTCCCGCATGCACATTCGGGATCGTTCCCTCGACATCGAAATCCTCAAGGCTCTTCTTGATGGCGTCGCCCAGCCGCTTAAGGGATTCCCGGTCCGGTTTCCCAGCTTCGGCGTCATAGGAGCTCAGAAGCTCGGGAGGAGGGAATGTGTAGGAGCCCACTGACCGCCGCAAGATTTCAGGGACGGCGTGCGGGGACGGTTTCCGCGGTTTCTCCGGTTCCTCGATCATGAAGGGTTCGGGGATGATCGCATCTTCAGGCTCCTCCTCATCCCTCTGGCGCCGGGATGACGTTCCTGTTTTTCTCGCGTCCCTTTCCTTCAATCTGTCCACGAGCGACTCGATGGTAACGGGGATGAGGAGAATGACCGATGACAAAAGGAGAGAGAGCGAAACGATGTATGCGCCGGGAATCGAGAGGAGCAGCGTGAAAAGCTTGGAGAACGCCATGCCGAGAGTTCCGG
The DNA here is from genome assembly GCA_050268805.1 of bacterium. Lineage (GTDB taxonomy): Bacteria > Nitrospirota > Thermodesulfovibrionia > Thermodesulfovibrionales > BMS3Bbin05 > JBLNHB01. The sequence continues at coordinate 4,176 of JBLNHB010000239.1, forward strand.
TGAGATTCCTTCCCAATCCGAAGTGAAAGGAATTCTCCAGGAGGTTGGCGAGGAAAGTGATGGACAGAACAAGCAGCACGACCCCCACCGCCTTCACCCGGTATCCCTTTCTTCCCATGATCCTGTTCATGCCAAACACAACGAGGGCAGCGGGGATAATGAAGGATGCGATGCCGATGACCTGGAAGAGCACATCGGATAGATGCGCCCCCACGATTCCGCCCCAGTTGCGGACTTCCCGGGAAGAATAGGTAAACGGCGAGGAATCCCAGATTGTGTGGCTCACGAGGACGAGGAGGAGGAACACCCCGAGCAGGATCGAGAGCACGCCCGTTATCTCCTGGAGCTTTCTCTTCAGCCTCTCGTCCACAGTATCACCAGAATGATCAGTCCCAGGGCGATCCGGTAGTACACGAATGATGTGAGCGTATGTCTCCGGAAAAAGCGCAT
>JBLNHB010000240.1:0-7871 GCA_050268805.1 bacterium
GGGGACGATCGGGATCGTATCGCCGCGTCTTCCCTTTTTCTCGAATCTCAGCATTATTGAAAATATTGTTCTGCCTCTCGAGTATCACCGAAATCTCCGGACACGGGAAGCGGTGGAGCGGGTGTGGCAGCAGGTTGTTTTCTTCGGTTTGCAGGAGGTCATCAAAAAGAGGAAGGAAGCGGTTCAGCGCATCGATCTCCTCAAGGCAATGGTTCTCCGTTCGCTTTCCTTTGATCCGGAGGTGGTCCTGTTCATCAATCCGCACCTGTTGGGTTCCCTTGGCGCTTTCGAGACGGTATTCCGGCAGCTCATGGCATTCGCAGGACAGGGGAAGCGATTCTGGATTGCGATGAGTGAAGGACTGCGGTTCGACTGGGAGTATGAACGGGAGGTGTCGCTTGATGTATGACGAACGCTTCAGAAACATCGAGATCAAGATCGGGGTCCTCCTGTTCGTCATCCTGGCGGCGACGGTTTTTTCCCTCCTCTACGTTGGATACAAGAAAGACCTCTTTGCGGACCGTATCAGTTACCGGATCATATCGCCCACCGGGGAACGGCTCGTGAAGGGGATGCCGGTGAAGTTTGAAGGCTTCCGCATGGGAAGCGTAACGGCTCTCGACCTGAATGACGAAGGGAAAATCGTGCTCAGCGTGACGATCCTGAAAAAGTACCAAAAATGGATCAAAACCGACAGCATCGCGCTGTTTAACCAGGAAAGCCTCATCGGCGATCCCTATCTCCGCTTCACTGCGGGATCGCCAAGCAAACCAGTCATGCCCGATGGCGGAGAGTTCGAGCTTTACTTCGAGGGGGGACTCGATGAGATCATCAGGAGGGCGAAACCGGTCATGGATGATCTGGAAAAAAGCGTACGCAATCTCCGGGTTCTTACGGACGCATTGAGTTCGACGGAGGGTGACTTCCAGCGGTTCCTTGCGTCACTGCGAAGCATGGCCGAGAAGCTCGACCGGGGGGAGGGAGGAGTTCCCTATCTCTTAACAGCCAAAGAATCACGGGTGAAAATCGAAGAGATCCTTACGAAGATCGATACGATGGGTGCTTCCTACAACCAGCTTGCTCTCGATTTCCAGAAGGCGGCTGCAAAAGCGGATGCGATGATCGTGAGCATCGATACGACCATGAAGAGCAAAGTGAATCCGATTCTGGATGACGTAAAAAAGACCACACAGGATCTCTATCTTATGAGGAGGCAGGGGGAGTATACTCTCCGGCTTGGGAGCGACCTCCTCCTCAAGATGAACAACACCTGGCCGTTCACTCCTTCCGGAGAAGAGAAGAAAACACCGGAGCTGCCGAACCCATGAAAAAGAGGCTCGTGCTCGCAGTTCTTCTGGTCCTCGCGGCGTGCTACAAGCCGGGACAATACCCGCTCCCACTCGGGACTCAGGCGCTGGATTCCATGGATTCGTTCAGAAATTATTATCTCCAGGGAAGGCTCTGCGATGCTTCTCTTGCCTTCGATCAGGCAGTTGACCTTTTTACGAGGCTCGATGACATGTGCTCGATCTCAGATGCCTATATTCAGCGTTATCTGTTCTCTTCTTATGCCGGCATGGCAAACAAGAGCATGATCGAGAAAGCACGTGATTTCGGGGACATTGGTCACTGCGGCACTGAGTTGGCCAGAATACTGCAGATTGAAGAGGGAACCGCACCGTCGTCCCTGTCTGCCAAGCCGAACGACATCTACCGGTCGGTAATGCTGCGGAGGAAGGCCGTTGACACCCGGGAGAGAGGTCATATCGACGAGGCCCTTGCCATCGACCGGCAGTATGGATGGATACTCTTCACGGTGATCGATCTGACGATCCTGAAAGAGATAGTTCAGGATGGTGCGGAGAAAGAGAAGATCCAGAAAAGAATCGATGTACTCAGCGGGCAGTTGCAGAAGTGTGATTAATTTCGCCCGGTCGAATTTTCAATAAAAAATTATCCATTATTCTTTCTTTCCCCGAGGTTGCTCAGTTACCGCCTCTTTGAGCAGACTATTCAGGAGGCGCGGCAGAATGACCATTTCACTGTTCACCATTTTTGACCGGAGTTCCATCAGGATGGCAACATACCGTTGTTTGGGGAAATAAACATAGCCGAGCGTTGTTGTCATTGCGAGGAAGAGCAGCAGGACGAGCGTCCATTTGATCTGGGGAATACCGCCGCGAATGAATCCCTTCATGCGAATTCGGTTTCGTGCGTAGACGATTCTGTTCCAAAGAGGCTCCTTTTTGACCGGGTCCTGGCAGATCTTGAATGCATCATGAATGCTCAATAACCACAGTAAGGCAATGGCAGGGGAAACCAGCACCGCGGCGGCAAAGAATCTCTCCAGGAAGAGTCTTTCCTCCGGAGTTCTCATGGAGTTCCAGAGAAGGGGAGTAGCCAGGAAGATGGGAATGGCAGTGTAGCCGGCCACCCCGAAGAGGAGGAAGAAGACTCCTTTTTTCACCTGGCCGTTCAGGAACTGCCCCCAGCCGGGAAGAAGGAGAGAACAGAGGAGAGACAGGAAAGGATTGCTGACTCCCTGAAACGGCTCGGTCCTGATCCGCATGGTGCGGAAGAATGCCTGGCAGGCATTGAATGTCCAGAAGACCAGCCCTGAGCAGTACAGGAGTATGCATGCGGTAAGGATTTCCCGAAAGGAATAATGCCCCCAGTCTATCAGGAAGTTCGTAATAACGTTCCAGTATGTAAGGAGAAACCCGATCGCGGCAAGGAAGACCAGCATGAGCAGAACGAATAAGAGACCAAGAGTGCGCTGCCGGTTATAGAACTGACCCCCGCCCCAGGACAATATCGAGAGGCTGAGGGCAAGAGCCGGACTCTTCTGGTGAGGCGCGGGACGAAGCGGCCCCCCTCTCTTTGACTTCTGCGAGGGGCGTTCATCAGGATCTTCGATTGTCCAGACTTTTTCGCTCATCGAAATATTCTCTGGTGTATATATCGGAAAAAAGAGCGGAGTACTTCAGGAAATGTTGCACGTGCAGTTGGAAAAACCGGAACAGGGCTTCCTACTCCGGAAGGTTGAACTCTATCTCCTCGTCCCGGAAGGGGCAATGGAACTTCAATGAGACGGCAGTTAATTTCATTCCTTCAACATTCTTGTTTCGCTTCCCGTACTTCGGGTCGCCCATGACAGGGTGTCCGATCATGTCGAAGTGGCGGCGTATCTGGTGGAGCCGGCCTGTCGTGATGATGACATTGACCCTCGATGTATTGCTCTGAGGATCATAGGATACCGCCTGATATTCAGTGTGCGCCGCCTTGCCATCGAGCGGGAGATCGATGGTCCCCGCCATCCCCCGTTCGGACACATCTCCCAGGACTGTTGCCCGGTATCTCTTCAGGATGAGATTCTTCTGAAAGAGGACCGAGAGCTTTCCTGCCGCATCCTTGGTGTGCGCGATAAGCATAATGCCTGACGCTTCCCGGTCGATACGATGGACAAGAAAAACATCCCGGGAAGGCTTGAAATACAGCTCTGCCTGGCGAAGGAGAGAACAGTGGTCGCCGTACATGGTCCCTTGGGCCATAAGACCGGGGGGCTTGAACCAGACACTGTAGTGTGTCTGATCGCTCAGGCAAACTGCCTCAGGAGGTTTCACGGAAAGTACCCGCTCATCGTAGAAGAATTCCAGGGTGTTGCCGGGAACTCCATGAGCAGTCGCCTTCCGGAGCCTCCTGAGTCCTCCCTTCTTTTTTCGTATCCAGAGCGCCCCCTTGTTCATCGCGTCCTTCACGACGCCTTTCGACAGACCTGTTCTCGCTGCCACCAGGTCGGCGACAGACCCGGACTCCCCACGGGTGATCGCAACGGTTACGGTAAATTTACGCTGAGTGCCGTTCATCGTACGGCGAGCTTGCTTTCCAGCTGGGAAATGATGCCATGGAGGAGTTTCGCTTCATAGTGCGACAGTTCCGCTCTCCCGAGGAGCTGCTTGAGCTTCTTCATAATAGTCTCCTCATTGTCCCGTATGCCCTTCGGCTCATATCCGGCGAGCCGGAGATGCAGCCTCAGCCTGTTGAAGAGGGTGTTCAGCTCTTCATTGCTGATTACCCTGTGGAAGGGTTCCGGCCTGTAACTTGATGACGCAAGCTCATAGGCGACAATCAGGAGGGCCTGGGCAAGATTGAAAGAGGGGTTTCCCGGGTCAGCAGGGATATGGATCAGAAAGGAACAGGTGGACGCCTCGTCATTGGTAAGCCCTCGATCCTCTTTCCCGAAAAGAATTGCGATCCTGTTCACGTTTGCCAGGTTCCTGATCTTTTCGGTCACGTTCCTGATTGGATGGATCGGCCCGCGGTGTTTCCCGGTTCTCCTCGTGGTGCCTATGACGACAGCCTTGTCGCGCAGTGCCTGATCAAGCTCGGCATGATGGACCGTCCTCTTCAGGATGTCCTCGGCGCCATGGGCAAACCAGGCGGCCTCGCCGGAGGGGGATTTCCGGGGCCGCACGAGTTCCAGCCTCGAGAACCCAAGGTTCTTGAGGGCACGGGCAGAAGCCCCGATGTTCCCCGGTTCGATGGTATCGATCAGGACAAACGAGATATTCTTTTTCCAGTCCGCCATGGAAGCACCATACTCGACCCAGGGCACGGAGAAATCTATGTGATCGGGCTCTGGGCGCCAAGTCGATTCTGCTATAATGACTCTAAAGAAGTATACTCAATTCATCATAGTGGAGAAAAGAGAAACGCTTTGATGGATGAGGGAGGGTGAGTCCTCACTATGTTCACGAATGGAAAATGGTTCGTCCTGGCCCTCTGCTCTCTGCTGCTCTGGGGGCTTTGGGGTTTTTTCCAGAAGCTCGCAACGAACCATATGGGCCCCCGGCATGTTTTTGTCTTTGCCGCTCTCGGAACCGTTCTCATTGTTTTCCTGACCTTCGCATCTCTCCGTTTTCAGATAGATATGAATATGAAGGGGATAGTCTTTGCGGTCCTTGCCGGGCTTGCGGGTTCGCTCGGAGGATTATTCTTTGTCTCTTCCGTAAGCAGAGGAAAAGCCTCTGTGGTGATTACGATGACCGCCCTCTATCCGGTCGTGACCATTCTCCTCTCCTTCGCAGTCCTCAGGGAGGAGATAACCATACGACAGGGGATCGGCATCATCCTGGCCTTGATATCCATGGTGCTCCTGGCGGAGTAATGTATTGGGACGCCTGCATGGTTGGTTCACTTTGAGGGTGCAACAATTCTCAGTCCATCTTCCTGGCACGGAAGAGGGCTCCTTCGGTAAACCGTGATGTCGCCATCCCTGTACGACCGGCGAACTCAACATCAATAAAACCCGTGTTCGTCATCAGGCTGACAAGGTCCCGGACCGGGACCGCTCCGCCGACTCACTCGGACCATGCTTCGAGACTGCGGGCAGTATCAGGATGAAGCTCTTGTTTCAGGATGATATCGGCAAACTGGAGGCGTCCCCCCGAGTTTAGGACGCGGTAGATCTCCTGGAAGCTCTTCTCTTTCTCGGGTGAGAGATTCAATGCCCCATTCGAGATCACAATGTCGAATGTACCGTTGCCGTAGGGAATCTCCTCAACTCCTGCAACGCATACCTCAGCATTGGTTATCCCTGCCCGCATCAGGTTCTCTCTCGCCTTTTCTGCCATTTCCGGGGTAATGTCAATCCCGCAAACCTTTCCGCCGAATCCGGTCAGGCGGGCTGCAATGATGAGATCAACCCCCGCGCCGCAGCCGATATCCAGAACAGTTTCTCCTTTGCATATCGGACCCAGAGAAAAGGGATTCCCCACCCCGCAGAACGACTCCGGAATGTCATCCGGCAGCTCCGCAAAGAGTGACAAATCATACCCGAGCGCTTTTGCGCCAGTTCTTCCTGTCGGGTATTTGAATTTCCCCTCTGTTGATCGAGATACCTCGATATACTTTTTCCGGACGGCGTCCCGGATCTCCTGAATGCTCGGCTCCCGTGATGATTTGAAAATCTTGCTGAACAGGTTCATGGCTCCTCCCAACGGAAGATCATAGGTATACCTTCAGGTGTCCGGCAAGTTCTTCCGGCAGGTTGATGATCAATTCAGACTGAAGCAGTTTCTGGAGAAAGTAGTCGTCGTTCCGGTAATTAGGATAGAGGTTCTGCCTGCTTACCATCTTCAAAAGGCACCGGAACCCCTCTGCGCCTGAATCTTGACGTGCCGAATAGACCGCATAATTGAAACTCAAGTGGCCGAGTGACTCGTAGAAAGCGAGCACACCCGAAATTCCCCGAGAGAGATCACTCAGGTCAGCTCCGGTGAGTAGGCCGTAATCCGCTGTCTCTTCATGGATCGCGATCACCTCATTATTCCCCATGGGTGAATAGGGTGTCAGCCAGTGCCATTTTCCTCTCTGGGCGATGTACCGTTGTCCCGTTTTCTCTTCCGTGACAAGATCATTGAAGAAGGATGAACTCTGTTTCCGGTAATACTCGCTCGACGCATTCAGAAGGCGTGCGTGATAGGAATAGGGGACCGGCGTTATAAGGGCCTGGAGATGGGGATGGACGAGGCTCGCTCCTGCAGGGAAGAGGTAATTCGCCGTGACCGCGCTGAAAAGAGCGGAACGGTCTTGCCGGTAAACGCTTGTCAGGAATTTCTGCAGGACCATCAGTCCGTTCAGGATTAGACCAGGACTGAATTCCGAGAGCTTCAGGAAATGGGCCTCGCTCATGGAGACGACAGGATGGTAGGTGCCGAGAGAGAAGAGATTGGGAAACAGAACCGCTTCACCCTCACGCATCCGTCCGTTAGGAGCGATATCGGGTCTGAAGCGGGGTGTGCTTTTTTCGAGCTTGTCTCCGCAAAGAAAACAGTTCTTCGCGCTCTCCTCAACCAGTTTCCTGATGAGTTCGGGATCGCTGTCTCCGAAAAAGGTCTTTGCCTTGTCCTTGAGATAGGGATTATAGATGCTCACGTCTCCGAGGAGCGGGTCTCTTCGGAGTTCGAGCATCTGCGAATCTTCAGCAAAGTCCTGCAGGGGATTGAGGAACCGAACTTCCGATTCAATCCTTTCAAAGCGTATGTCTGCCATGGTTCCCTCTCTACTCGATTGAAGTCATTCTGTTGTGAACCACAAGAGGCTCTTCTCTACTGAGGATTATACATAAGAGATACAGGCGAATCAAGGAGGAGGAAATGGCTCGGGGAGAGGGGATAATCAGATTTCTTTAGTATTATCATTACGTTGCATAATCTCTCCAGGATGTTTACGAAGCGTCTCTTGCCAGCGATCCTTTGATCGTGTGCTATTTGACGCATTGTTGCCGAACAAAAAACGGCACTCTTTCGTTTCTGATTTTCTTAAGATATTGAAAAGCATTATGTTCGTTATGGCATTGATTTTGCTGCTTAAAAAGCGAGACGATATTTATTATGAAGGACAAAGCCGTGAGAGTATTAGGACCGAGGAGAAGAAGGAGCGTCATCCACCACATCAGTTGGACAGGAGTCACACTTATTCTTACTTTGGCATTTTCCCCTGTTCCTGTTGTATCCGGACAGGATAAATCAGCCGAAATTACCATGGCAACACTCCCTGATACAACAGCCGGTGCTGCAAAAGAGTCCACGGCAGTTCGCGGGTTCGATTTCTCCTCCTCCGGTATCAATTACATTATTCCGGGGAAATTGTCTGTCGGGATCATGTACAGAGAGGCGCCGGAAGAAGAGTACAGCAGGCAACCCGGTTCACCCGATACGTTCAATGATGATGAATTTGCGGCCCTCATCAATATAGAGATAAAATTCTAAGAATAGCATTCTTTCTCCCTTCTCTCCTTTGTTCCTTTGGTTCTCTTGCACTGTCCGAAGACTGATTGACAAAACAATCCGGTAATGATAAGGTGAACG
>JBLNHB010000241.1:0-4678 GCA_050268805.1 bacterium
ATGATCTTGACGGCGCATACGTCAAATTGAAGGGATTCGGGGAAAAAGGAGACGCCTTCAGGATGAAGGGATTTGAATTCAGAACGATCTTTTATACTGATTATCTGGCTGGCAGTTCCCCAAAACAGAGTGGAAGGGCAGCCCTGCCGCAGGCGTTGAACCAGTCGCCCATGAAAGGACAGGAGAAACAGCCTATGGAGATTGTGAATCCTGCATTTGGCATCTCCGTTTTCAGGGATGGGAAGATCCTGGTGGCACCGAGAATCATAAGGCCGGGAGAATTCATAGACTTTGAGGGATACCGGCTTCTCTTTCCGGACCTTACCTACTGGGTCGAATTCTATGTCGTGAAGGAACACGGGATTCCTGTCGTGTATTCGGGTTTTGCTCTCATGCTCATAGCGCTCACAATACCGTTTTTCTTCTACCGCAGGGATATCCGGGGCATTATCGAGGGCGGCAGAGTTCACCTGAGCGGCAGCGGTGAATTCTTTCCCAGCCTCTTTGCCGATGAATTCAGGAGCATTGTGGATGATCTCAAGGCTGGGGCGAAGAGGTGAAGACTGAGGATTCTTTTGATCTTCAGCCTTCCGGCCCTCCCCTTTTCGTAACGACGGGACGTATCCATTTGACATATCAACTATAATAGTTTCTACTATAGTGAAATTTGGGTTTGAAGGTGTTCCATGAGGACAATGACTGCACTCGATCTGAGGAAGAAGCTCGGCAGCGTTCTCGATGAGGTCGCGGAAAAACGGGAACAGGTGGTGATATCGAGAGGGAATAAGCCCCTGGCGGTATTGATCTCCGTGAGCGAGTTTGAGGAGAAAGTGCAGAGGAAGAATCGCGAGAAAAAGCTCCTCGATATTGCCGCAAAAATGGAACAATGGAGGAAGAAGCACAGGGATAAGGCGGTCAGGTTCAATGTGGCAGAGGCGGTCAGGGAGACGAGAGAGGAGCGATGATTGTTCTTGATTCCTCGGTAATCTTGAAGTGGGTCTTCAATAAAGGTGAGGCTGCTGAAACGATCGCTCTGTTCTGGGGTTTCGATTTCGAGGTCTTTCATTTTCAAGAGGAGGATTATCTCTCGATTATGGGGCTTGCATCTTCCTGCGAGTGAGCGCGTATGACGCTGCTTATATGGAACTGGCGAGGAAATTGAGATGCGATTTCATTACCGCTGACCGGAAACTTTTTGAAAAGGTGAGGGCGCTGAAATTCATCCGTTTGCTTTAGAAAATGGTTTGAACTCATTACATTTCCCCTGTTTTTGTGCTATTTTTAAACATGATACGCTTCGGACGACTCCCAAAGGACATACATGAAAGGATTGATTCGCTCTCCGGCCTTTTTCAGGGTGAATCAAATATCATCTTTGCCTATCTCTTCGGCGGTCTACTGAGAGAGAGGAAGAGCACATTGAGCGACGTTGACATAGCCGTATTCGTAAGAAACATGAAAAAGTTGGACCACCTTGGATTATTCGCAAAAATAACCGATATGCTCCATACGGATGAAGTCGACCTTGTAGTCTTGAACAACGCTCCTCTCAGCTTGGCGGGGAGGATTCTGGCAAACAGGAGAATCCTCATTGATAAGGAACCATTTGTGAGGTATCGATATGAATCCACTCACCCTGAGGAAATATTTCGATTTTACGGTGAAGGAAAGGGATGTCATTGCGAGGAGATACGGCATTGGTTGACAAACTTCTGTTGGAATCCATAGCGGCGTCAAAATCAGCTTAGGAGTTTAAAAGGGCGGGACAAGCGCAATGCAGAAGATTCCTCTGCGGTTCAGCGGGGATGCAATGCAAGGTCTTCGAGGGTTACTTTCTTAAATACGTCTTTGCTGCCAAACCGCTTTATAGTGTCAAGGATTTCAATACCCGCAATTCTTCCTTCTGCATCGTAATCGACCGCCACCCCTTCGGCAACATGTTTTGTTGTTACCGTGGTCTCAATAAAACGGATGTACAAGGCGTCCACCTCAGAGTCATACGTTATCCTCACTTTTTTTCGACCTCCTTCTCAGAGAAATAGGTGTACACTGTTACCACGACAATCTCGCTGTCTTCTTCCACAAAAATCGGCCTCACCTGCTTGCTTCTATAATACTTCTTATTCCATAAGTTTTCAAAGACAAAACTCCTTGTACATTCCAGTCTCCCTAATTCAGCGGGTAGCCATGAAGATGTCCTTATTGTCTCAGTAATCTCTTCCTCAGTAGTTCCTCTGAAAAAGAGCTGTTCTCTTGCATGACCTGACAAACGGATCGGCTTCATTTTCTCCCTTTCATGCGAGTACGATGGCCTGCCAAGGTTATGACATTTTATAATAATTTGTGGGATTTTACACCTTGTTTTGCTTATCGGCTCTGCTAATTTGTTATCATAGAACGATTGATTTTTCAATTATTGAGGCGGCAATCAAATATGTCATGCCCGAATGTCTTTATCGGGCATCCAGTACTCCCCTTCACTTCCCTCCTTGGCAAGGGGGGATACAGCGGGGTGGCTTCCCGCTGGAAATTACGGGGCGGGAATGAGGACTTTCTGTATTTATTTGCCGGAGTAATAATGAAACGTTAAGGCGCGTCTATGCTCCTCAATATCATTAAAAGGTCGTTCATCAATCAGAAGAAAGCGATGGCCGTGATGGTTGTTTCGGTCGCCGTGGGGACCTCCATCGCTGCGTCGCTGCTCTCTCTGTCCTTCGACATCTCCTCCAAGGTATTGAAAGAGCTCAGGTCATTTGGAGCCAATATCACCGTGCAGCCGAAAGTCACCGGTCTCGCCGATATCGCGGGCCAGAAGCGGTATCTGAGAGAGGAAGATATCGTCAAGGCAAAGACCATATTCTGGCGGCACAACATCGTCGGGGTCACTCCCATGCTCCTTGTGGAAGATAAGGAGCTCAGTGCCACCCTGCTCGGCACCTGGTATAAAAAGGGCCTCGCGATACCGGGTGAAAAAAAGGAGTTTGAAACAGGGGTTGCCGTGGTCATGCCATGGTGGAACATTGAGGGGAGGTGGCCTGCAACGGACAGGGAGATCCTCGCCGGCATGGGCATTGCTGAACGGCTCAAACTCAGGACCAACGACACGATCAGGGTGAAGGGAAAGGAGTTTACCATAGCAGGGATAGCGAGCACAGGAGGAAAGGAAGATGACATGCTTATCGGAGATCTGGCGACCGTGCAGAAGCTCTCGGGGCTCGAAGGGAAGATTTCGAAGGCATTTGTCAGCGCGATGACAACTCCTATGGATGAGTTCGCCTATAAGGACCCCGCTACGATGACCAAGAAGGAATATGAGAAATGGTACTGCACCGGGTATGTTACCTCGATCTCGAAACAGATCGAGGAGGTGTTCGCCGGATCCACTGCCCGTCCTGTCTGGACGGTCGCCGAGACCGAGGGGAAGGTGCTGAACCGGCTCAATATGCTGATCTATCTCCTCACCGCCGCATCGCTCATATCAGCGGCATTAGGCGTTTCGACGACGATGATCATGAGCCTCCTGCGGAGGTCCGATGAGGTGGCGCTCATGAAGGCGATCGGCGCCGATTCTCTCAAGATAACGGTCATCTTCCTGACCGAGGCGCTGATTATCGGGATCAGCGGCGGCATGATCGGGTATCTCGTCTCCCTCGGCATATCCGGGTATATCGGGATCACGGTGTTCGGCGCCGCTCTCCAGCAGAAGGCATTCCTCTTCCCGGCCAGCATCGGCGTGTCCGTGGCGATCTCGCTGCTCGGCGTATACCTTCCGATCAGGCGAGCGCTCAGCATCAGACCGGCGGTTGTGCTGAAGGGGGGATGAAAGAGTGCAAAAATTTAAATAGCAAAAATAAAAATAAGAAGCAAAATGAAAAAGAATAATGAAAGACAGATATAGAGAAAATGAGATAATTAAGCGAGCTTATAGGTTTTGCCGACCTCTGTGCCAGTAAGATTGTCATTCCCGCGAAAGCGGGAATCCAGACGCGGTTCCCGTGCAAACCGGGGGACCAGAACAAAGGCATGAGAACCTTTTACGTATACATGCTCTGCAACAGGCGCAATGGCACTCTTTATGTTGGAGTGACTTCAGAGCTGATTAAGCGTATTTATGAACACAAAAACGATTTGGTCGATGGGTTTACGAGGAAATATGCTGTCCATTCTCTGGTTTGGTATGAGATGCATGAAAATGCAGAAGCAGCTCTTGCACGAGAGAAGCAAATCAAGAAGTGGAAGCGACAGTGGAAGCTAGAACTCATTGAGAAGGACAACCCACACTGGAAAGATTTATATGAAGACATGATAAACACTGGATTCTCCTGCTTCCGCAGGAATGACAGAGAATAAGGGAGATTGTTGCATCTTGCTGACGATCATTTTTTTTTTGCTGTTTTCGTTTTGCTCTTTACTTTTTGAATTTTACGGAGGTTGTTCATTAATATGAACCGCTGGTTTTTCTTTTTCTTAAAGAAGGCTGTTTCAGAGCGCAAGGGAAGGTTCGTCATCTCAGCGTCGGCGGTGCTCCTTGCCGTTACTATCATTACCGCGCTCATGACGCTCTCCTCGGGAATACGGGAAAAGATCGGCAAAGAACTCAAGCAGTACGGAGCGAACATGATCGTGACCGACGCTTCGGGCAGGGAGTTTGAAGAAGTTGTGGCCCGGGAAATAGCCG
>JBLNHB010000242.1:0-4758 GCA_050268805.1 bacterium
GGGATACAGCTCGGAGATATGGGGTGACGCGGACCAGCTCATGCAGGCGTTCCGCAGGCCGGTCTATTCATCCATCCTCTTCAAGCTCAGGGACTCATCGGAGTTTCAGCGTTTTAAAGAGAGGATCGAGAGCGACCCCCGTCTCACCCTCGAGGCAAAACGCGAAACCAGATACTATGCAGACCAGTCAGAGATGATGGCCAAGTTCCTCCGCATCATGGGCATTACGCTCACGATTATGTTCTCCCTCGGCGCGGTCATCGGCGCCATGATCACCATGTACGCCGCAGTGGCGACCCGCACCAAGGAGATCGGGACCCTCCGCGCCCTGGGATACCAGCGGAGGAGCATTCTCGCTGCGTTCCTCATGGAATCGGTATTCCTCGGCCTCGTCGGAGGATTGACCGGGCTTTTCTTCGCTTCCTTCATGCAGCTCATCACGATCTCGACAATGAACTGGCAGACCTTTTCCGAGCTCGCTTTCTCCTTTACCCTGACCGGAGAGGTCTTTTTCCAGGGGCTCCTCTTTTCCCTCTTCATGGGATTTGTCGGTGGTCTGCTCCCGTCTCTTCGCGCATCGAGGATGAACATCGTCGATGCCCTCAGGGAGACATAATGGCAAAGATCATTCTCCCCGAATCCAATGACAAGCTCCTCGAAGAGTGCGATGTCATGACCTTCCGCTCCGGAGGCCCGGGAGGCCAGCATGTGAACAAGACCGAAAGCGGAGTCCGGCTCGTTCACCGGCTGACAGGCATCGCCGTCACCTGCAGGCAGGAGCGGAGCCAGATACGGAACAGGGACATCTGCCTTGAAAGACTCAGGGAGAGAATCGAGAAGTTGAGTTACCGGCCGCCAAGACGCATCCCGACAAAGACACCGGCCCGGGCAAAGGCGAAACGGCTGGAGTCAAAGACAAAACAGTCGCTGAAGAAGAAGTTGCGAGCAAAGCCTGTTGCAGAAGAGTGAACGCTGGTCCTGTCGCTTAAATCTGCTATAATGATCAAAGCTAACAGGTGATTTCCGGCAGCTTATCCGAGCAGACAGGAGTGCCTAAGGAAATTGATCGTTTCATCTTTTCATGAATTGATCGTGGGGATTGATCATGTCTTTATACGAGTACCCCGACACCGACCCCGAATCGTCATTCATACAGGAGGCAGATCATGAAAGTCGTTGCATTCAATGGAAGCGCGCGGAGAGACGGTAATACGACCATCCTCCTGAAGACGGTTCTCGATGAGCTGGGCAGGGAGGGAATCGAGACCGAGCTCGTCCCCTTGGCAGGGAAGAACCTCCAGGGTTGCATCGCGTGCTATAAATGTTTCGAGAACAAAAATCAGAGATGCGCCGTCGAAAAAGATGAGATGAACGAATACATCGAAAAGATGATCGAAGCAGATGGAATCCTCCTCGGGTCTCCAACATACTTCGCCGATGTGACGGCGAACATGAAAGCCCTTATCGAGCGGTGCGGCATGGTCTCCCGGGCGAACGGCGACATGTTCAAGCGGAAAGCGGGAGCAGCCGTAGTTGCCGTGCGAAGGGCCGGCGCCTCCCATGTCTTCAGCTCGCTCAATTTCTTTTTCCTCATCGGCCAGATGATCATTCCCGGGTCGAGCTACTGGAATATCGCTATCGGGAGAGAGCCCGGAGAAGTCGGCAATGATCAGGAAGGCATGCAGACAATGGTCAACCTCGGAAAGAACATGGCGTGGCTTCTGAAAAAGCTCCGTGCTTAAACTGCGGCAGTGCTCGCATATAATCATAAAATTTCCCTCCCCCTTTCTCAGAGAGAGGGACAGGATGGTACATGGAGTCAAAGAAATTCGATCCAAAGAAGCTGGCAAAGCTCAATGATCCCGAACGCTTGAAGTATCTCAACCCCGATCTCATTTGGGAGGCGATTGGCCTCAAAGACCCCTCGGTCATCGTTGATATCGGAGCCGGTACGGGATTCTTCTCCCTTATCTTCGCAAAAAAGATGAAGAGGGGGAAAGTCTATGCATGCGATATCTCAGACAGTATGCTCCAATGGATGAGGGACAATCTGCCTGCAGAAGCCGAAAGGAGCGTCATCCCGATGAAGATGGACGAAAGCTCTGTGCCGCTTCCTGATGCTGCTGCCGATCTTGTTTATATGATCAATCTTCATCATGAGCTTGAAGAGCCTGCAAAGATTATTTCCGAGTCGTACCGGCTTTTAAAGAAAGGCGGCAAGATAGCGATTATTGACTGGAAAAGGGAGGAAACACCCGAGGGGCCTCCCCTCGGGATCAGGGTCTCTGAGGAAACAATCGAGCACCAGATGCGGGATTGCTGCTTTCCGGCGGTTCGTAGCTACCCTGTATTGCCCTACCATCATTTCCTCATTGGAGAAAAAGGATAATTTTTGTTCCTCTTGACTGATGCCTTTGAGCGAGTTACAATAAAACAGGAAAAAGGGTTTGCGGTTCCATGGATGGGTAAAACCAGAGGAACAAGCCGCTGTGTTAGGGAGCGGGGTTGTTAGATGTGGTGAGCATGCCTTCCTGCAGGAGGAAGCCTGAAACATCTAGCCGATGCACCCACTTAGAAACAGAGCTTTGGTTTTCCCTTCTGTGGTCCCGCAGAATAACCTCTCGGAGCCATGGCGGGCAAAGGCCATCCTGCTGAACGTGCCGGAAGTGAGCGGAACGTATCCACCGCAGGGCTGATCAATCAGGCAGGCCACGACATGGCTCTGTTTATTTTTGCAGGGGGTATGTATCCCTGAATTACTCCTGACTCTTCCAGGTTATTCCATCCTTTGATGTGAGGACCGTCCCGTCAGAACCGACAATGACAAATGTTCCATCAGCGTAGGTAATCCCTCGGATTGTACTCGTGGTTCCCGAGAGCTGGGGAGTCCACACTTTTCCGTCTGTTGAGGTGAGAATCGTGCCGTCAGCTCCGACAACAACGATGATACTCCCGCTGTAGGCTGCTCCATAGAGAGAGCTTGTCGTACCCAAATCTCTTGTAGTCCAGGTTGCCCCATCCTTGGAAGTAATGACCGCGCCGTCAGCTCCAAAAGCAGCAAACGTCCGGTTTATATAAGTAATGCCACGGAGGGTGCTCGTTGTCCCGGATTCTCTCGGGGTCCATGATGTGCCATCAGTCGATGTGAGGATTGACCCGTCAGCTCCCACGATGACAAAAATACCGTCTTCATACGTTATCGCATGAAGTGTGCTTGTCGTTCCCGAATTCCTTGCAGTCCAGGTCTTTCCATCTTTCGACGTAAGGATTGTTCCATCACCACCATACGTGAAAAACATGCCTTTCTTAAATGATATTCCTTGAAGTTTGCTGGTGGTCCCCGAATTTCTCAAAGTCCAGTGTAACGCATCTTCTGATGCCAGGATTGTCCCATCCCCGCCGACGGCAACGAAAATGCCATTTGCGAAGGTTAGTCCATTCAGAGTGCTGGTGGTCCCCGAGTTCTGAGCAGTCAGGGTTTTTTTGTCCTTTGAGGTGAAGATTGCACCGTTTGCGCCGACCGCGACATAGGTTCCCTTGGCAAAAATAACCTGATTGAGCGAGCCGATCGCTTCATACGGCAGGATGGGATGGACTGCGAGCGATCGACAAGGAAAACAGAGAGCAATGAACAGAAAAGACAGTACGAATCCATAGAAGATTCTTTTTCTGAATTTCATGGTTCCCCCTTCATGTTCTCTTGACCCTTCCATTAATACCATTATATCACGTAATTTTCACAAGCGAGTCCAGCGTCAGGGTTCGATTGAGGTTTTGCGGGAGGTATGGTATCTTCAATATACCCAGAAAAAGAACACACATTCTCTGTCGACTAATCCGAGGTCTATGAATGGCGCTGAAACCAGGGACATTGTGGGAAATGATCGTGGAGAGGACCGAGCGTAGTCTCAGAAACGGCTCGCTCCGGCCCATCCCGACAGAGTACGAATTCATCGAAGACAGGGGGATGCGTTTCTTTGTCAGAATGCTTACGGCTCTTGAACGGAAAGACGAGGAGAAGAAAAAACAGGAGAGGGAGATCGCCGCGGGCAGGGGACTGAACCCCTTTCTTCCGTGTGATGAGGACATGTTCATCGCCGACATTTCCGATTCGCATGTGGCACTCCTCAATAAGTTCAACGTGGTGGAGCACCATCTCCTCATTGTCACCCGTGCATTCGAGGACCAGGAAACCATCCTTTCCCTGAAGGATTTTGAAGCATTATGGACATGCATGGCAGAATTTAACGGGCTCGGTTTCTACAACGGGGGTGAGGCGGCAGGCGCCAGCCAGAAGCACAAACACCTCCAGATGGTTCCGCTGCCGCTCGCTCCCATCGGGCCGCAGGTCCCGATAGAACCTTTACTTGCCGCTGCTGAATTCGAAAACAAGCTTGGTAAAATATCTGGATTACCGTTCATCCATGTCTTTGTCCGCCTCGATCACGATCTCGTGCAGTCCCCGCGGGAGGCTGCGGGCATAACCTATCAACGTTACATCGAGATGCTCCGGCGGACAGGCCTGCAATCTCCAGGAACTGAGCGTTCACAAAGACAATCACGCCCGTATTGCTTTCTCACAACGCGGGAGTGAATGCTTCTTGTCCCGAGATCACGGGAGTCTTTTGATTCCATCTCGATCAACTCGCTGGGATTTGCCGGAGCTCTCCTGGTGCGCACCAGAGTGCAATTAGAGATTCTGAAAAAGCATGGTCCGATGAACGCGCTCACGAGTGTTGCCGTGCCGAAAGGATAGCG
>JBLNHB010000243.1:0-2939 GCA_050268805.1 bacterium
GAGGTCTTCTTCGCTCTTTCATTTGACGGGCACTTTCCGCAAGGCGATGTCATGTTTCATGAAGGATTCAAAGCAAATGGCCAATAAGGCGCTGCAGCGGACGGCTAACCGCCACCGCTGAGCTTTGGCGTTAGATAGAAAAATAAAGGAAAGAGAAAATGTTTGATTCGCTCCAGGGAGGATATCTACCAATCTGTATAGTAGTCATAATAATTGCAATCTTCCTATCAGGGTTGCGAGATATTTGGTTGCGCAGTTTAATGACTTTGCTTCTTCCCATCTTCGTTTCGTTGTTATGGTATTTTATCCCGGACTTCTTCCGCTCCAATCCTGATAGGCAAGATCCTGCTTGGGTAACCTGGGGGTTAATTGCTGCCACCGCATGGTCAGCAGCGGCTATACCAGTCAGCGCAATATCAGTTTATATTTTTAGCGTCGTTCGCAAGAGGTCTGCAGCGAGGAAACAACGAGGATGAAACTACAATCCGATACGAAATAGAATGAATGGAGGTCAGGTCCTGCAATATGACATTTAAGAGCGAATACTTCTGTCATGGCCCGTCCGCTGCGAATCGAATATCCGGAGGGGGCGGCCTACCACATCATCTCACGAGGGAATACCCGAAACAAGATTTACCAAGATAATGCCGACCGGGATATCTTTCTCAGCAGACCACTTTAGGGTGTATTATACTGCTATCAGCAGAGCGGGGAAGAAGATGGAAGATAAAATATGACACGCAGAGTCGGTAATTGAGTCGGAAAAGAGATGTTATGAATAACCAAAAAAAATTTATTGTTCTTATAGCATGCCTTATATTGTTCCTCAATTATGGTTGTGCAGGTTCTTTAGGGGTAATTCCCAAATCAGATGAAGAATTCACCAAACCGATCAGCGAATTGCAGCAACAATACCCTGACATTACATCATTTATGCCTGAAATCGGCAAGAAGTCTGGTCTCGATTGTGTACCTATTAGTGAAGTAAGGGAACAATGGGGGGATCCTGACAAAGTTGATATAAAATGGTGGTGGTCCCCTTTCACGTATGGGACACTAGGTGCAATCACCGGCGGTGTTATAACAGCCGATCCGCTTGCCTTTCTTGCAGCAGAAACTCTTGTTGTTGCTATGTTCCCTCTGCCTACGCGGATTTACACATGGGAAAAGGGCGACTATTCAATTGAGGCAACGGTGGATCTCTCTTTCTTATGTTTTTATAAGAATGTATTGCTGGGCTGGGAATGGAAGAACAGATATGAGAAAACTGATCTCCAGCAATAGATCATGTATCATGACAATACATTGTGCCGTCTAAATAAACTGATATTGCAAGGTTACTAACGAGTCGTTCGAGAAGATCAGGCTTCGTCTCACCTCTCAACTTGTCGTCATGCAGAGGGACTATATGAACGAATCGAATAGTCGGATGATACAACAAGATAACCCGCCGAGTGATCCTGAGATCGCGGGGTGGATTGGTAAAGAAGCTTACAAATACTGGAAGCATGTAACGCATCTCATTGAGCGAAACTACCCCGGCGTCTTTGCCCCGGAGTGGCTCTTTGGCGGGAAAAAGCATGGGTGGTCCCTGAGATATAAAAAGAACAAATCATTTTGCACGTTAATCCCGGAGAAGAACCGCTTTGCAGTGCTCATTGTTTTCGGTGCCGAAGAGCGGGCAAAGGCAGAAGCTATCCGAGATAGCCTGTCGACACACACCCGAAAGGAATATGACGAAGCAACAACATATCGTGATGGAAAATGGGTACTCTGTATGATAAACAACGACAAGGTTGTAGAAGACGTGAGGAAGCTCCTGGCGATAAAACGTAAACCTAAGAATAGCAACGCCGCATAGCTAGCGATAGAAAATAAACAAACCGGTCAAGTCTCAACAATCTCCTTAACTGCATTTTCTTGGCTGCAGGAGAATCGATGTAAATCCTCTTTGAAAAAATAAAGGCGAGTTTCACTCGCCTTTTGTTTGCGGCATCGTTCCTGATAACGCTTATTTCTTTTTCTTTCCTGCTGTCTGTTTCTTCTTTTGCTCCGTCTTTGTCTTTATCGACCGTGCTTCCTTCTCTATTTCCTTTGCATGCCGCTCCATTACTACCTTTTCCGCCCGGAGCCAGTCCTCCAGCTCATACCCGTTCATCCTTCCCCTTTTTTCATAGAGATCATACGCCACCCGTGCAATCTCTGCACCAAGATTTTTCTTCATATCCGCTCCTTTCTGCATTAAGCCAGTCAGATCTTTCGCCGGCCCTCGATTGATTTGCTGAGGGTCACTTCGTCTGCGAATTCGATATCACTCCCTATGGGCAGGCCATAGGCGATCCGTGTCACTGAAACGTCCCGGTCTCTCAGGAGCTGAGCGACATACTGGGCGGTCATTTCACCCTTGGTGTTGGGGTTCGTCGCCAGAATCACCTCGGCAACTCCGTCATTGTCCACCCGTTTCAACAACTCCTGAATCTTGAGACGGTCAGGGGTCATGCCGTCGAGAGGGGAAAGGGAACCGAGGAGGACATGATAGAGTCCCCTGAACACGCCGGAACGTTCGATGACCACGATATTGCTCGGCTCCTCGACAACGCAAATCTTCGTCCGGTCCCGCTTGTGGTCCGAACAAATCTCGCAGAGTTCGGTCGCAGTGACATTGAAACATTTCGAGCAAAACCGCGCATTGTCCTTGAGATCGAGGATCGCCTGGGCAATACCCCGGGCTTCGCCGTCATCCATGGAGAGGATGAAGAAGGCGAGGCGCTGGGCTGTCTTTCTCCCGATCCCGGGAAGTCGCGTCAGCTCTGATATGAGGTTGTCGATGATGCTCTGGGACATTTTATTTTCTTGAGAATGAGAGATATCTCTGCGGCCCTGTTGCTGTCATGACCGTTTGCCGTCTAGCGTCCCAGCATGCTTCCGATATCGCCGAG
>JBLNHB010000244.1:0-11278 GCA_050268805.1 bacterium
GCCCTGGGCCTGCATGCTCCAGTGCCATCTCGGGTGTGAGGTAGCCGGCAATACCGCAAGCAGCCGAGCCGCAACCGGTTGACACAATAAGCACGTCATTCTTGATGAGCTCTGTTGCGAGAAACCGGTGAAGACCCGTGGCAGGGACTCTCGGGTTGTCACAACCGGCGAGACCGACAACGCCGCGGACACGTCCTGCCATGATCGCGTCGTTGAGCGGCCTGAAGGAGCCTCTCCAGCTCCCGCCCTGCATGTATTCGATGTACTCATGGGAGAAACCGCCGATAAGCTGGGACTTCTGGGTCACGTGGCTTCCCTTGGTCTTTCTGTTCGGGAAGTTGTCGATCGCCATTTTCACGATCTTCCGGGCGACGTCCTTGGCATGGTGCTCTTCGAATTGGACATGCTCAGCACCCTTCATCTTGGCTTTTTCCGAAGTCGTGATGAGCTTCGTATGGAACTTCCTGGTGAGCTCTCCAAGCGCCGGCATGATGCACTGGACATCGACGGTTATCAGGTCCACGAGGCCGGTCATGAGACCGAGCTCCTGGTTGGTGAATCCGCCTGCAGTGGATATACCGTGCCGCATAAGAACTTCGTTCGCGGTACAGCACATGCCGCCGAGGTTGACACCCTTCGCGCCCTTTGACTTCGCATAGGAGACGATATCAGGCTCGTTCACGACAGCGACGATCATTTCGGCGAGGAGCGGCTCATGGCCGTGGACAACGAGATTGACCTCATCCTCTTTGAAAATACCGAAGCTCGCTTCGGCTTTCACCGGATGGGGCGTACCGAACAGGATATCGGTGATGTCCGTGGAAATCATGCTCCCGGCCCACCCGTCGGCAAGGGAGGTCCTCAGCCCATGGAGCAGAAGATGATCGGGGTCATGGTCGACACCGATGCAGGTCCGGTGCATCGACTCGCAGACTTCCCGGTCGATGCCGCGGGGGATGATGCCCCACTTCTTCCAACGGTCCTGGGTCTTCTTGGGCGCCCGTGAAATGAAGCTTGTCTGGCCCGTCTGCCTGCCGAAATCATCGATCAATGTCTGTGCGACATCCCGGGCGACATCATTCACGGCCCGTCCCTCGAATTCGATGTTCAGATACCCGGCAACCTTGTACAGCTTTTTGACATCCGTTATTTTGAAGTCCTTGGTTTCACCATTCGCGACGGCGAGGAGCGTCATCGCCATGCCGCGGGCATGATCGGAGTGGGCGGCAGTACCTGCGGCGATCATTCTCAGGAGATTCCTCGCCGCAACCGTTGGGAGCTGGGCGCCGCAGACGCCCCGCGCGTCTTCCTCGGCATTCTTGCCGATAAGCCTGCATGGTCCCATGTGGCAGTGCTTGCAGCACGCGCCCTCCGCCCCGATGGGACAGGGCTTCATCGCCTCGGCCCGCTCAAAACAGGTCGTGATGCCTTCTTTCTCGCCCCACTGTATGATCTCTACAGCAGCTTCATTCGCACTTTTCGGCTGTTTCTTCTCTTTCTTTTCTTTCTTTTCCATGTGTGTTACCTCCTTATATCATGGGTTCCATGGACAATGCCGGATGACCGACCTTGGAAAGGTGTTCCACGAGTTTTTCCGAATCCTCGCAGATCGTTTCATCGGCGATTAAATCCAGAAGATTGGGGACTCCGGCTTCAGCGGCCCGGGCCTCGAACGTCTCCTTGATCCTTTCTTTTAAAGCCTTGGTCATCCACACAATCCTCTTGATGCCGCCATCGGCATAGAGGAATTTCTTGCTCGCTACAAAATTCACGCCCACACCCATGAAGCCCGGTGACTGGAGACCGCCGCCGACCGTTCCCGCAAGAGTGGAGAACTTCATCCCGATAGGGGTCATGGCGCTGTGGCCCCTCTGGACGATCATGACGCCGTTCGCCTCGGGGATGATCGCGATGATGCACTCGAAGCAGCCGCAGGACGTCATGGGGTTGTCCATGATGGTGTATGCGTTCATGGTCTCGACAGCTCCGCCGGTCGCTTTCTTGATGTATTCATCCACGCCGGTCCAGCGGCCCTTCTGACCATCGAGCGTCTGGCCTTTCTGGATTGGCTGATTGCCGCCGGTCGGATCGATCTCATAGGCTGCCTTGCCGTCGAGCCAGTTATAGGCACCGCAGAGTCCGAGCCGCTCGGGGGTGATCACGCACGTGTGCGACGGCGCAAAGGACTGGCAGAGGAGGCATGAGTAGAAAGTATCGACACTCTCGTCAACGAGAGCAGCGAGCCGTTCATCCCTGTGCTTCCAGGCAATCCGTGCATCATCCCGCATCTTGACAACATCTGCTTCATTGGTGAAGAGCGTTACCTGCACTTTGTCAACGATGGATTTAAAGCGATGGTGTGTCATGGCGTGATGGATCTTGCCGATATCCTCGAGGCTGAAGCCCTCTTTTTTGGCGGCGTTGCTGATCCGGATCCAGTTCATGTCTCTCTGGCCCATATGCCATATCCCCTGGCCTTCATTGATGTTGCCGTGCATCCTCCGCTCAAGGATCGGCTCGAAATCGGTCTGCATCTTCCTGCCCGCGGTCTCCACGAGGATTCCGAGGGGCATGGCGCCGCCCTTCTCATACTGCTCCTTCGCCTTGTCGCCGATCACGATGACCTTGCCGTCCTCGATCTCGTCAAGCTCCCTCATCCGTACCCATTCAAACGACGCCGTACGGTTACCGCCGAACTCGATGAACGTGTCCTCTTTCCGGATACGCTCACCCTCGAAGGCGGGACCGTAGGCGATCGGTATCGGAGGCTTTTCCACGATGATCTTGAGACCTCTCACTTCGATCGATTTCTGGACGATCTTGTCGTGATCGAACTCTTTTATCACCTCTTCATAGGTGCAGACACCGGTCGGATGGACAACAGGCACATCGGTGTCGCAGACTGCCGGGAACCCCATGTTGATGGCCCCCGCGCCGGTCGCCCAGATGATGTCATCAAGCGGGCCGAGGACCATGGCGAATGCAAAGACCCTGTCCTTCTGGTACTTGAGGTGCTCTTTGTAGTCACCGGCCTTCTTGCCGCCGAAAATGAGCGACGCCCGTATCGCCCAGTCAAGGGCGTAGAAAATATGCTCTGTCTGGGGACCAAGCGGAACGATTCTCGTATCCCATCCGAGTTCAACTCCTTTGCGGAGGAGCTGTTTGGTAACGCTGTTTCCTTTCACATTGCCCGCGAGGAAAGTGAGGATGTTCTTTTCCTGGAGTTCCCTCACAATCTTGACTGCCGTGTCATCATCAGGGGCCGCCCCGATGATCGCCGCGAAACCCGGCATGGTTCCGTCCACGAGCTGGACGCCGAGATTTCTCTGGATCGTATCGGTAATGAATCCATTGTATACATACCCGGTCTCGGGGTCCTTGACCGGCTCAAGCCCCTCGATGTACCGCAGGGCAAACCAGATCTCCTCGGCAAACATGGCGGCCATGCCGCAGTCCAGGGCCTCACCGAGGTACGGCAGCCACATCTTGTCGTCAGGAATGTCATGGAGCATCTCCTTCGTCATCTGGAGCGCGCTCCGCATGTCGCCCACGGTCTTCACCTGCTTGCCGGTCATGGCATTAATCATCGGCAGGTAGTAGGCTGTGTCTGGGAATTCAAAGGCGTAGTTTTCACCTTTGGAGGCAATCACTTTCTTGAGCAGCTCTTCCGCTTGCTTGTAAAGCGTATGAGCGCCCCTGATTGCGCCTGTGGCAATGATCTTGGACATGTAACCTCTCCTCCTTCTGTAGTGATATGCTGTGGTTCGGAATTTATTGATAAAGTAATTTGTTTGTTAATTATAAAAAAGGGTAATTCAATTAATCAATTAAATTTCCTCATCACTGTGGAAATACTCCTTATATCAAGAGGAAATCCAACCTTTTTTTTCATTGAAAATGAACCTATGCTGCCCGCGATTTCAGAAAAGCCGGAATAGCGTTTGCCTCTCTCGGGCCTACAGTAATCTTCCAGCCGGGAAGTTTCTCCTCGATCGCTCCGCTCAGAATGGCAACATACCCCGGAATGATCAGTTCCTTGTTCTTGACCTCTTTTTCAACGCCGCTGTCCGTAATGAATTGGGCGATCTTTGAAGCCGTGAATTTACCGGCAGCCCAGGCGGTAAGGACCGACAGCCCTTCGCAGTCCATGACCGCCAGGTGCGTAGGGACTTTGCTGTTCTCCACCTCGCCCGACACAATGAAGTAGGTGAGGGAGAAGTTGGTGGTAATGAGCAATGGTGATTCAGGCTTCGCCTCTCCGACCTTGTAGACTTTCTGCTCAACCTGCATCGGGACCTGCGGATCAGTGTAGATATTCTGTCTTAGCGTGAAGAGGGCCAGGTCTTTCCATTTGTCCACGCTGCTCAAAACGATGATCGATGCATACTTCATGATCCCCGTGGCAGCAACAAGCGTCTCGACGAGAGCGTTGCCTCTCATGGCAAAGGTGATGACGGGATACCCGAGCGACTTGAAGTTCTTCTTGACTGCGGCTCTCCGGATGAGCGTATTCCGCTCGATGATATCCTTCACCGTTTTCGCCTCCGGATCGAGAACAATGTTCTCGACACCGAGCGCCTTCACCTTCTCGGCGAGGTTTGTGAGCGCGTCGAAGTCGGAAGCCTTGATCCCGAGTGACGCCTTGTGCGCTTTCGCGGCAGATGCCATGGCTTCGGCATTGCCGTCCGTCGCGCCATACAGAAGGACCTGTTTGCCTGCGAAGTTCTTCAGGGCAGCATCAGCAGCAGCAGGGTTCTCGGTGCAGACGATGACCGCGACATCAGGAGCCTTCTGGCTGACCTTCTTGGAGAGCGCCTCGAATTTGGACACATCCTTTGAGTCGTTCATGATCGCAATCGCGTCGACCCTGAGTTTCTGGCCGACCCGATCAATCTCCGAAGCTAGTACGCCGGCGATCTTCGCGTCAACCTTGTCTTCAGCCTCGGTATCACTGACAGCGACAGCGAGGGCAGCTGGATTCACAAACTTTTTTTCATGCCTGAAGAGCACGGTCTCCTCCCCCATCTTCACCGCACGGCTTCCGGCGCCGAGGGTTATGGGCCTGACAGGAGGCGCCGATGCTTCACCGAGAACTTTCTTTGCTTCCTCGGAAACGTCGGGGCATGCGTCGAGCGATACCTGCCGCTGGGCAAGTTTCATCGCAAAGGCAAGGCAGGTCGGATGACCGCACTTCTTGCAGTTCGTCTTCGGTAAGAGTTTGAATATTTCTACTCCGGTTAACGCCATTGTATGTCCTCCTTAAAAAATATAAAAAATCGAATTTCCAAAGGCTAAATCCTAAAATACGTTCAAAATCCTAAACTGCTTTCTTCATCTGCATTTCGCCTCTGTTGAGAGTTGAGGATTTCGAATTTAGGATTTCTTGTCATTAAACTGCCTCTTTGATGAATTCCTGCACAGCTTTCACCGCTTCCGGGTGGCGCATGATGATAAGCTCGGCCCCTGCCATCATCAGAGCCGTCGCGGTTTCGGCTTCCCAGGCTATTGCCCGCTCCTTGAGCGTACCCCAGTGGGGCAGATCTGATTCGGGAGCCTGACATTCTTTGATCTTCCAAACATACATGCCTACGTCAGCCAGCATCGGCGGCTGCATGGTCGCGTCATTCTGGGTGAGTGCCGCAAGGCGGATCCGCTCCATGACCGAATAGGTATACTCAAGACCGTAGCCGAGCGCTGAACACATGGGGTCAGTGATCAACCGTTCCTTGTCGAACCCCATCTGGGTTATGAGGATGTTGAGCTGCTTTGAAAGGTTGATATCGAGCTCGCTCATGGCTATCAGTTTATGATTGTTCGCCATGGCAGCGGCGGCAATGGTCTTGTAGTTCGCTTCCTGTGCCTTGCCGATGATGCAGTTCTTGTCCTTTGCGGCCTCTGCCGCCTTGACGAGCACCTGGGAATCCTTCTCCACATGATTGCTCCCGAGGATGATGAGAGGAATAGAGATGGCGTTCAGAACGTCTTTGACGGTCTTCGCCGCATCCTCCGGGGAGCGGTTTGCGTTGTCAGGATGTGTTCCCACAAGGCGGAGTGCGATCGCTTCCGCTTTTAATTGGTCCTGGCAATGCTTTGCCCATTTGACGGGATCATCGGACACCCCTGCATACGCGCTCCTGACCATTTCCGCCCATTCCGCAGGGGGGACATCCTGAATTTCGTAGGCGACGATCGGCTTGTTCGGCGCTGCACCCTCAAAAGCATGGAAGGCGAGGACGTTCTCGCCTCCGAACGTCACTGCTTTGTCTCCTGTGCCGATGGTTACGGGATATACTTTTCCGGAATAACTCTCTTTTGGTGGTGTAAATGCCATACTTCCTCCTCAATGAAGTTCATGCAGTTTATTTACGAAAAGAGTATTTCAGGGGCTGTGCCTCCCTTTTCGCTGCCCTTACATTTCAAGATAAGAATGGGCGTACAGCGTCCTGCCCATGATGACGTCGAGGGTCTTCTTGATCTCCGTCATTTTCTTCGCATCCTTAATCTGTTTGCCCGCCGCAACGTCCGCAATAAGATGCCGTTCTTGCATTGCCTCCGCCATCTCATGGGCATCGGCAATTGCGGCAGTCAGTCCGGCGTCCATTAACAGAGCAAAATAATACTTATTGAGAATAGGCCTGAGCGTCTTCGGGCATCCGTTGGAGATATTGCTCAAACCCACAACAGTCTTCATGGGCGGGTCGTTCATTTCCTGAAACATCTTGACCGCCTTAATCACATGCCTCGCATGGTCCTGCGATGTGGCTATCTGCAGGACAAGCGGATCAAGATAGAGGTCCTCAAGCGGAACTCCGTACTCCATCGCCCGGCCCATGATCTCGGCCGCGATGGCAGCCCGCTCCTCGGCGTCGGCAGGCAGGCCTCCTTTGCCGACGGTCAAACCGATGACCTGGCAGTTGTATTTGGCGCCGAGTTCGAGAATAGGGAAACGCTCGGGGTCATTGGATGTGGAGTTAATCAATGGCCTTCCCCATGCATTGTTATGGATCTTGAGCCCTGCCTCGATCGCCTTAAAATTCGTGGTGTCAAGGCAAACCGGGAGATGTACCACCTCCTGGATGGTAGTCACCATCCACTGCATGAGAGCCTCGCCGCCATCCTCTGCAGGTCCGATATTGGCATCGATCATACCCGCTCCCGCAGCTGCCTGGGCTTTGGCAATTTCCTGAATCGGCCCCTTGTCCTTCTTCATCATTGCTTCTCGGACACGCTTCGCAATGATGCTCAGTTTTTCACCGATGATCAACATACTCTCCCTCATCTCCTCTCTCGTACGGTATTACCCTTAATAAGGTTTCTGTACACATTCAACAAAAATCCTGATTCCGTCACACGGGTGGGAAAAAGTGCCAAAGGATAACATAAAGAATATATCAAGGTCAAAAGATTTCTTTATGAATTGATAAAAATTTTAAAATTAGTCCGGATGCAAAAAGCAACATGGCACGCTGCATTTTGAATCGGTCATGGAATCTTCTGTGCATTGAGTATGCTGAAGACAGAAGCAACGGCAGGCGATTCAACGGGCAGCTCAAAGATCGGTCTTCCTTTCAGGTCAAATTCGAAGATGCCGGGGTCAACAGGGACTGTTCCGGCAAGCTCAACGCCTCCCCGGATGGCGATGGCTTCAAGGGCCTTTCTGTCCTCTCCCGATACGCGGTTGATGATCAATACCCTCTTGTCAATTTCAAGGGAAAGTTCCTCAACGAGATGGTTGATCCGCACTGCTGTCTGGACACCCCTGACCGTAGGATCGCTCACAATCAGGAGGAGGTCGACCTTATGGGTAGTCCTCCTGCTCAGGTGTTCCATCCCTGCCTCATTGTCTATCACGACGTAGGGATATTTTTCGGAGAGCTTGTCCGTGTATTTGCGGATAATATTGTTTGCGGCGCAGTAACAGCCTGCCCCTTCGGGCCTGCCCATGACGATGAGATCATAACCTTTTGCCTCGATGATCGACTGCTGGATCTGGAAATCGAAAAGCTGCTCCATGCTCATGCCGCCCGGTCTCTGGGAGCCGGAGCGGATCGTATCGAGCGATTCCTCCCGCAGACCGCCGATAGTGGCGTGCACGGATATCCCCAATGCTTCGTTCAGGCAGGCATTGCTGTCCGCATCGACTGCAAGGACGGGCTTCTTTCGCTTCTCGACGAGGTACCGCACGGTGAGTCCTGCGATGCTCGTCTTGCCTGTACCGCCCTTTCCAGCAAGTGCTATGGTAAATGCCATGGATCCTCCTTATCACCCTGCCACTCTTATTATTCAAAAAAAGAACGGAAAAAATTTCTTGTTTATTGTATCATTAAATATTCAATTTATAGCAATAATATAAGATCGAAACAAGGAGGAGGTAATGATGACATCAGCAAGAACATTTGATGCGCGGGGCATGCGCTGCCCCATGCCGGTCCTCAAACTCGCAAAGGAGATCAAGGAAATCAATCCTGGCGAGACTCTTGAAGTCATTGCCGATGACCCTGGGTTCAAACCCGACGTGACCGCATGGTGCAGTCAGTCAAAAAACCAGCTACTCGATCTCAGGGAAGAAGGAACGGTTTTCAGGGCTTACATCAAACGGCAACAGTCGGTAGTATAAGCCCGCATCATTCTTCAAAAGACGCAACCAGTTTTCCTGCGATATCGGAGGAGGCCTTTCTGAGCGCCTTCTGAACAGCCTCGGTATAGTTCAGTTGTCCCGCCCGTACGCTTTCCGAGAGCTCACCGACCGTGAGACTGCTCACCTCATCCGTAATGGTGAGAGACACCGATGCCCTCGCAAACTCCCAGTCCGGGTCATCGAGGTCCACCGGTTCGGTCTTCACGCTCCCGGAAACGAGCACATCCGCTCTCCTGACATCGCTGCTCATAACATACCCTGCGCTGCTCATCTGCTCAAGGAGCGCTTTCTTCACGACCTCGCCGTATTCACCGCCCATGATCACCGCAATCGTCATATCCTTCTTCATTTCCACGATTCCCTTGAACACGGCTTTCATATCATACGACGGGGATGCTCCTTCCTGAAATCCCAGCACCCTGAGTCTGCTCACGAGAACCTCCCGCTCAAGCCACAGAGCAAGAATTCTCTGGAGGGATTTCAGTTTCCGGAACTTGCTCTCCAGGCTTTCCATGATCTTCAGCTCGCCCTCAATCCCGCCGTCGGAATTCCTGATCTCCCGGAGCCAGGTGTCACGCGCCTGAGAGCGGTCAAGAACCGCTAGGGCATAATAGACCCGCCTCTTCTCATCCACCCATGTCTTCGGGACCTGAACGCCTTTGAGCTCGACGTCCGAAAGCACCCGGACGCTCGAGTCGACTCTCTGCTCGTAGGTCTCCTTGCCCTTCTCGGGAACGACTGCCTTGACGCGGTCGAGGGTATCGCTGGTGACCTTCGATTGGAATATGCGCGAGAGCTCGGCAACTGCCTGAGAGCGGGCCTCCTGTTCAGACTGGCCGATGCCGGTGGCAGTCAGGAACTGCTCGGGCGGATACTCAGGCCGTCCCTGCGGTTTCAGTTTGCCGCCCGCGCATCCGATGATAACGATGAGAGTC
Organism: bacterium; assembly: GCA_050268805.1. Lineage (GTDB taxonomy): Bacteria > Nitrospirota > Thermodesulfovibrionia > Thermodesulfovibrionales > BMS3Bbin05 > JBLNHB01. The sequence goes on from JBLNHB010000244.1 coordinate 9,574, forward strand.
AAGCAGAGGGAAACCCTTTTTCTCATTCTTGTATTCGCTCCTCTTTGCAGGAATATTACCATGAATCAATACAAAGTCTTAAGAAGGACAAACCGCGTTTCTCCTTCCCGGATCTTCATCGCATCAGCGAGCACCTTTTCTTCCCCGCAATGAACACCAGAGACACGATATTCGCCTTCGGGCACATACAGACGGGTCATGAGAATCTCCCCCGGCAGTGTTCTCCACGACCTCGTATCCGCCTTCTCCACAGCGGCATTTATAATATTGAGAAGGAACCGTGACAGCTCCCTCATGTTTTGGTCATCGACACTCTTCGATGCTGCGTTGATCGCCGCCTGTTTTGCCGCTGCCCGCGCTATCATCTTTATCATGACCCTCCCTTTCCGGTCGTCGAGGTTCTTGACCGCTATGCTGTTGATATCCTCAACCAGCTCGGGCCGCGCTTCCGTCGGGTTATCAGGGGATTGAAGGAGGAGCATTGTATCCCCGCAGGCAGGCCGCTCAACTCTGAAACGGGGAAAGGCAAGGGTGATCGGCCCGTATTCGGTCGGCACAAAGAGTCTCCCTTCCTCCTTGGCGGGCGCCTTTCCGTTAAGATGGATGAAAACGAACTTTCCGTATCTGCGCGCCTCGCTATACGCGAGGTATGGCACATCTGCCGGGCCCTTTATGAGCGACTGCGCTTCAGATGACCGGTGAGTTGCTTCACCCATTCTCATGAGATCTTCGGTCAGGATCGGGGGGACCGGCGTTCCATAATCCCTCGCATAGTTACCGAAAGCCTCGAAAGCCTTGGAATAGGCGATGAAGGCATCATCAAGATAGCCCTGCGACTCGTACAGGATTCCGCTCAGGTACCGGCCAAAGGCGTCTTCCCTATAGACATTCTTGTTTTCGTACTTCATGTTGTAGAGGGAGAGGTTGGCATCAAGCCTCCGGCACTCGACCAGGGCATCATCGAGCTCCCCCAAAACGGCGTAGTTGATCGCTGAAAAGAGGTTGATCAGGGCCCGTTCAAAATCCTCTCCGGCATAAGGAATCGTGTAATCGTTGACAAGGAACGAGACCGCTTCGCGGGAGATGCTCTTCGTCCAGAGGTTCTCGGCAAGGCCATCCGCCTCATGGAAATAGGTGTTGCTCCTCTCATAGTTGTCGCACATCATATTGACAGAAGCAGCATCAAGAAGGAAAAGGAGCCTCCTGTTCGGTCCATAGCCTTTTTCCTTGTGCTCGACATAGCTGGTCGCAGCGGTGCAGTTATCGCTCTGAAGGTAACCCTGGAGAACCCGGTAATTGACCCCGCCGGCACAGCCGCAGAGGAGAAAGGAACAGAGGAGAAGCGAGAATCCGGTTATAATCCTAAACGCCGGCGCTCGATGAATTTCTTTATCTTTTTCTCTCCGATCCATGCTTTCTTATTCGTCTCGAGATCGATAAGCTCAAGATTTACCTGGTAGTACATGACCGCCTTGCCCTCGATCTTGTCGAGGATGCTGCTGATGGTTCCCTTGAGCATATAGTCCGCTCCGATCTCTTCGCCGGGAGCCTTTGCGGTGCTTTCTGAGGCGTGGACAGCCTGGTCCTTGCGTTCTTCCCGGACTTCCTCCCGCTCCTCCTTGGCCGCCACAAACTCGACCTCTCCCGAATTAATGAGGGCGCGCTCGAGGTCTTTGACGAACGTCTGCACGTTGATGTGCTCATG
>JBLNHB010000245.1:0-2925 GCA_050268805.1 bacterium
TGGGAGAAGAAGACTTTATAGAAGACCTCATAGGGTACGTAAAAGGGCAGAGGGACATACAGGAGATACCGAAGGAGCAGCGGTTTCTCCATCGGCCGGCACTTGAGGAGGTATTTCGGCACTCCGTAGGGAAAGAGTTGCGCAGGAGGAACCGGAAGATACGGCAGGCGGTAGAGGAGCACGGGGACAGCCACAGAGAAATCGCGGCACACCTTGGGAGACACTACACGACGGTTAGCAGAATCATCAATGAGAAATGGGATGATAAACAGTAAAGACCTGACCCCCAGTCCTTGCTATTAATTATTATCTTTAATTTTATTTTAATAATTTGCCATGGAGAAGAACTTCAACCCAATAAAAAAGTAGTTCTTACCGGCAAACTAGAAACTAAAACATATTTCGACGCGAATAACAAACCTGAAGAGGAATATGTTCTGATTTTGAATAAGCATATTGATGTTGCGGAAGATAAAGGTTTCGGCGGACCAGAAAAGAATGTATCAGAAATTCAATTGATAGTCTATTCGGACGATCAAGACAAGGCAAATAAATTAATCAATAAAAATGTCGAAGTTACCGGTTCCCTGTTTCATGGCCATACTGCGCATCACCATACAAAAATTTTATTGGCCGTTGATAGTCTAAAAGGAGTTGCCCCAAAATAAAGAGAGCTAAGGAGAAACATACGGGACATTGATGGTCAAGGGCAATTGAGTTGACAAACCATACCATATTCAAAGCTTACCTGTTGACGAGAGGGTGTTACCGATTGTCTCAGTATGCACTATTCGACTATAAGCAGGTTGTTGAAGACAAATCATGAGACAGCAAAATGAAAGACCTGAGCCCCAATCAGCCCTGGAGCTTCGATACGAAAAAGGAGGAAAAACAAAGAGGGTCATGTCTTTAAAGTATACAAAGGTACGAAAAGGAGGCCCGGCTGCTTTGATTGAAGAAGCCGAGAGCTGATCGCCGATGGCTGAGAGCTATTCCCTCTGCCAAGCCGCATTCTATCGTTTCCCGGATGTATGTGGTAGTATTAGACAGGAGAGATAGAGAGGACATCGTGACCAGGCAGGATTCCCGGTGAAGGACGAAGAAAAAACAAAAGAAGAGCTCATCAGTGAGATGGAGGATCTCCGTCTGCAGATTGCCGCATGCAGGAACAGTGAGGCTATCTTCGATGTGGCGAAAAGAGCATTATCGAAAACTATGGAGACCTTCAGGGCCCTCTTCGAGCAGGCGTCCGACAGCATATTCCTTATGGAACTGAAAGGCGATGATGAACTCGTCATTACGGATGCCAATATCGCCGCATGCAGGATGCACGGATATGAGAAGGTCGAGTTGATCGGTAAACCCATACGGATGCTCGATACGCCCGATACTGCGAAGTATATCGGCGAGCGTGCACAGCGGCTCATGAGGAGCGAAAAGCTGACCTTTGAGGGAGAGCATCTGCGCAAAGACGGAACGGTATTTCCGGTCGAGGTCTCCGCGCAGTTGATAACCATAGGGGGGAAGAAATATATTCTCGCTATCGACCGGGATATAACGGAGCGCAAGTCGGCCGAGATCTCGATAAGAAAGGAGCGGGACAGGGCCCAGTTGTTCTTTGACTTTGCAGGAGTGATGCTGGTGGTCATCAATGCGGACCAAACCGTCAGTATGATAAACAAAAGAGGGTGTGAAGTCCTCGGATATGCAAAAGAGGAGATTATCGGGAAGAACTGGTTCGATAGCTTTGTTCCCGAGAGGATGAGGGAAGAAGTGCGGTATACCTTTCGTATGCTCATGACAGGAGAGGTAGTACCAGTCGAATATTTTGAGAACCCCATCGTCAATAAACGCGACGAGGAACGGATCATAGCGTGGCACAACACAATAATCCGCGATGAAAAGGACGACATTATCGCGACATTATCCTCAGGGACTGACATTACCGATCAGAAGAACCGCGATGATGCTCTCGCTCTGAACGAGATGTACCGCAGCAGCCAGTCCTGAAAAAGAGAGCGGCCGGATTAGCCGTAAGGGGTATGGGAGGCGCCATGAAGAAGCTTAACTGCTGGGAATTCATGAAGTGCGGAAGAGAGCCCGGAGGGAAACACGCGGATGAACTCGGCGTCTGCCCTGCAGCCACAAATGAGCGCTACGACGGCATCCAGGGAGGCAGGAACGCAGGAAGGGTCTGCTGGGTCGTGGTGGGAACCATGTGCGGTGGTGAAGTGACTGGGACTTTTGCGAAGAAATATCTCGACTGCAGGAAGTGCGAGTTCTACAAAAAGGCGAGGGAGGAGGAGTCGCTGCTGCATAGGATGTATAAAAAAGACCGGGACGAGACTTCCTGATCCCTTATCACCTTCTGGCTTCGCATCTGATTCATTAAAGAAGACTATTATATCCCGGAAGAGGGAAGCAAATTAATTGAATCTCGTCAGTCGCTGCATCCATTCTCTCATTTTTCCTGCCGCGTTAGAGTTGAATGGTGCCCGAAGGACCTTCCGTTCATTTTCTCAAAGAACCATGGTATGATAATAATCTCAAAAAGAGGTTAGACCTATCTCAAAGTGGGTATCGCAGTATAGATCCGTCATGCCCGCGAGAGCGGGCATCCAGTACCCCCTTTGGTTCCTCCCCTTGGCAAGGGGGATACAGAGGGGTGGATTTCCCGTCGAGCGGGAATGAATGATCGAGACGGAATAAACCAGGAGGTGTTCGGTGAGAAGCAGCACAATTAAAAAGGGGCTTGAGCGGGTGCCGCACCGCGCGCTCCTCTACGCGGCCGGCGTACCGAAGTCTGAAATGGACAAGCCCTTCATCGGCGTGGCGACGAGCTTTACCGATCTCATCGCCCGTCATATCGGGATGCGCGACCTCGAGCGGTTCATCGAGGTCATATCGGGATGCGCGACCTCGAGC
>JBLNHB010000246.1:0-4149 GCA_050268805.1 bacterium
CCTGGGGCTCCAGCTCGGCTGGATCGCGGGACCGATAGCGAACTGCTACATGAAGGGCAACCATCTCGGCCTCGAGCCGCATACGATCACGTCGAGCATCGAATTCTTCCTCGACGACATCCAGACGATCACCGGCATCAAGATCAAGCCGACCTTTAACCGGAAAGGAGCGGAGATTCTCTTCGTCACCCCTTCCGGCGACCTCTTTGCCAACCCCGGCACCTACACCGCCATGGGGTATCTGATGCTCTTCCATGAACTGGGCCTCGATTACACCTGGAGCACCTACGCCTCCGAGGGGGGGAATTTCGGCTTCTTTACCTCGAACGAGATGGCAAAGAGGCTGAATTCCAAAATCTATGCAGAGGCAAAACGCCTGGGGGTCAAGTGGATACTCGGTGGTGAATGCGGACATATGTGGAGGGTCCTCCACCAGTACATGGATACCTGGAACGGGCCGGCCGATTTCCTTGAAGTCCCCAAATCTCCTCTCACCGGAACGGTCTTCGACAACGCGCGATCGACCAAGATGGTCCACATCGCCGAATTCACTGCAGACCTTATCAAGAACAAAAAACTCAACCTTGATCCGAGCAGGAACGATCATCTTACCGTCACCTACCACGATTCCTGCAATACCGCTCGGGGCATGGGCATACTGGAAGAACCCCGATATATCATCAAGAATGTCTGCAACCATTTCTACGAGATGCCGGAAGATACCATCCGGGAGAAGACCTTCTGCTGCGGCAGCGGGACCGGCCTCAACGCCTCGGAGAACATGGAGCTGCGGATGCGGGGAGGGTATCCGAGGGCAAACGCGGTCAAGTATGTCCAGGAGAAACATGGGGTGAACATGTGTGCCAATATCTGCGCCATCGACCGTGCGACCATAACGACCTCTCTCGAGTACTGGGTTCCCGGAGTCGGTGTGGCGGGAGTGCACGAACTCGTCGGCAATGCCATGGTGATGAAGGGAGAGAAGGAGAGGACGCAGGATCTGCGGCTTGAGCCGCTCCCGGGAAAAGAGGCGAAAACGGAGGGTAGCGAGGCATGAAGATCTATAGCGGTGGAAAAATACTGATTGGAATTGTCGTCTTTTTCGTGTTGGCAGCGTCCCCCTTCCTCTACAACATGGGGAAGGCGAGCGCAAAGCCCGAACCAAAGGTGGATACGCCGGAAATCCTGAAATTGCCGGAAGCAGAGAGAAAGTGCATTGAGTCCAAGGAGTTCATGAAGCGGGAGCATATGCAGCTGCTCAACGACTGGAGGGATTCGGTAATCCGCGACGGGAAACGGATCTATGTCAGTTCAAGCGGGAAACCCTATGAGATCAGTCTCCAGAACACCTGCATGCGCTGTCATTCAAACAAAAAGAAGTTCTGCGATGAATGCCACACCTACATGGCGGTGAACCCGTACTGCTGGGGTTGCCACATCGCACCGAAGGAGGATAAGTCATGAGCATGAACAGAAGGCAATTCATACGGTTCGCCGGACTGTCCACCCTCCTGGGAGTGGGGGGCGGCACTGCAGCCGCCAAAATGCTCTGGCAGGTCGAGCCCCCGGGGTCTCAATTTACGGTCAACAAGGAGGGGCTGACAGGACAGCAGTGGGCGATGGTTGTCGATATGTATGCGTTCAAATCACCGGACCAGATACAGAAGTGCATCGATGCCTGTCACAAGGTCCACAATGTTCCTCAGTTCGGGAATCCGAAGGATGAAATCAAGTGGCTCTGGACCGACAGCTTTGGCCATGTGTTCCCGGGGCAGGAGAGCAAATACATGGAGGAGGGGATCGAGACGATGCCCTTCTTTGCCCTCTGCAACCACTGCGAGAACCCGCCCTGCGTGAGGGTCTGCCCGACCAAGGCCACGTTCAAGATGCCGAACGGGATTGTCGCCATGGACTACCACCGCTGCATTGGTTGCAGGTTTTGCATGGCAGGGTGTCCCTTTGGTGCGAGGAGCTTCAACTGGAAAGACCCGCGGCTGGTTCTTCAGGAAACGAATTATAACCGGGAGTATCCGACACGCGGGATCGGTGTCGTGGAAAAATGCACCTTCTGTGTCGAGCGGCTCGATAAAGGCCTCATCCCTGCCTGTGTTGAAGCGGCAAAGGATTTCAAGGGGCTCATGTTCGGCGACCTCAAAGACCCGAACTCCGAGGTGAGGGAGCTCCTGAAGAAGAATTACACCATACGGCGAAAGACGGAACTGGGAACTGAGCCGAAGGTCTACTATATCATCAGAGGAGGAGAGCATGTTTGAGAAAGCGCTGAGCGGAAGCAGGAAATACTGGATCTGGGTCTTCTTTCTCCTCACCCTGGCCGGTATCGGGACCATCATGTATCTCTACCAGTTCAAGAACGGTCTGGGGGTCACCGGGATGAGCAGGGACGTCTCCTGGGGTCTCTACATCGGTCAATTCACCTTCCTTGTCGGGGTAGCGGCCTCGGCGGTCATGCTCGTGATTCCGTACTATCTCCATGATTTCAAGAAGTTCGGGAAAATCGTCATCCTCGGCGAGTTCCTTGCCATTGCCGCGGTGACCATGTGCATGCTCTTCATCTTCGTTGACATGGGACAGCCGATGAGGATCATGAATGTGATCCTGCATCCCACGCCGAACTCAATACTGTTCTGGGACGCTCTGGTGCTCAACGGGTACCTCTTCATTAACATCATCGTCGGGTGGACGACACTCCATGCCGAGAAGAAGGGAGTATCGGCGCCGGCATGGGTGAAACCGTTCATCTATCTTTCCGTTCCCTGGGCGATCAGCATCCATACCGTGACGGCATTTCTCTATGCCGGTCTTCCGGGAAGGCATTTCTGGCTGAGCGCGATCATGGCCGCCCGGTTCCTCGCATCGGCCTTTGCCGGCGGACCCGCGCTCCTTATCCTCCTGGCGCTCATCATCAGGAAAGCGAGCAAATTTGATCCCGGTAAAGAAGCGATCCAGGCTGTCGGCAAGATCGTGACCTATGCGATGTTTGCGAACGTATTCTTTCTCGGCCTCGAAGTCTTTACCGCGTTCTACAGCAACATCCCTGGTCACAAGCTCTCCTTCGATTACCTCTACGCCGGTCTCGAGGGACACGATAAACTCGTCCCTCTCATGTGGACATCGAGCATCCTTGCGGTGGTGTCACTGGTGCTCCTCGTCTTTCCCCAGTTGCGGAAGCGTGAAGGGATACTTGCGTTTGCCTGCATCGCGATGTTCCTCTCTTTATGGATCGATAAGGGCTTCGGGCTTGTCATCGGCGGGTTTATTCCCAACCCCTTCGAACGGGTCATGGAATATTGGCCTACACTGCCCGAAACACTCATCTCGATCGGCGTCTGGAGCGTCGGATTTCTCGTTCTCACACTCCTGTACAAGGTGGCTATCGGGGTGAGAGAGGCTGTCGGGAACGGAGAAATATCCCACTAAGAATTGAAAGAAGGGCGGGACGGTTTGGCGTGTCCCGCCTTTTTTTTAAGGTCGCGGCTGATCTGGCCCCAACACAAAAATATACTGGAAAATAACTTATAAGATAATTTATGATTAAAAATCTTTGGAAAAGGGGGTGAAGAAATGTACCTTGTTAACGTTGATGCTGCAAAATGCGAAGGGTGTGAGGAGTGCGTGAACATCTGTCCGCAGGTAGTTTTCCAGATGAGTGACAGCAAATCAGAACCGGCCAATACCGGTGAGTGCGTGTTCTGCGAGAGCTGCCTCGGCGTCTGCCCGACATCTGCCATCACGATCAAAGAGATGTGATGAGGAGTCATAAAAAAGGGGTGTACCGGAGAAACTCCGGTACACCCCTTTTTTGTTGTCGTATCTGTTCTCTTAGTTCTTCTTGATATAGAGTTCCCAGAATCCCTTGTCTTCACGCTTCACTGACTCAAACTCGTATCCCTGCTTTTCGGCATACCTCGGGATCGAGTCTTCAGCAGAGGCGGGTGCATCGCAGAGGACTTTGAGGATCTGCCCTGAACCCATTTTTTCGATCTTTTTCTTGGTGAGGACAAGCGGGTAGGGGCAAACCCTGCCGAGCACATCGAGCTCCTCTGTTGGTTGCTGTGATTTCAAATCAGCCATTCCATACCTCCTTTGGGTATCCACGGTAAGTGGTTGTTGACTAAAAGAACAAGAGAT
>JBLNHB010000247.1:0-13525 GCA_050268805.1 bacterium
ACGAACAATCCCTCGGCGGTTTCCACCGGGCTCAGGCTGATATCCACCGGGAATTCCTTTCCGTCCTTCGTCAGGCCGATGAGATCGAGGCCCACGCCCATGGGTCTCGACCTGGGATCGAGGTAATATTGTTCTCGCTCCTTCCTGTGTCTTTCGCCGAAGCGCTCGGGCATCAGCCTCTCTATCTCTTTCCCTTCAAGATCCTCCCGACCGTAGCCAAAGAGCCTCTCCGCCTGCGCGTTGACGAGAGTGATTTTTCCCTGCCTGTCCACGAACACCATGGCGTCGGGGGCCGATTCGAGGAGGGTGCGGAACTTCTTCTCCGCCTCCTCCCGCATGGCTATTTCACGCTCGAGGGGCGCCAGGGCGAGCCTTCTCAGGGAGTACCACAGGGTTATTCCCGTAAGGACCGTCAGCACGATTGAGCCGGCGATAAGCCGGAGGATGAACCAGTTGAGGCTCTTACGGACAGGCGAGAGGTCTCTGATCATCTCAAGGGTCACCAGGTTCCGGCCTGCGTATCGAACCACCGTGCTGCTGCGGTAGGGGTGCATCGGCAGCTCCCTCCTTGCATACCTGGCAAGCACGAATCTGTTCGGAGTCACGGCCTTGAGTTCGGTGATCTCGGGATGTTCTTCGCCCCATTGCTCCAGGAACTGCTCCACTGTGGCGTAGTCATTCCGGAGTATCGCCTCCCGGGCGAATGTCCCGATGAGCTCCAGCTCTCCCCTGGCGTTCTTGCGCGTCTGCTCGAGCATCTCCTGCTCGTGCGATACGATTACTGCCACCACAATGGTGAAGAAGATGGCAAGGATCACAATGAAGGAGAAAACCGCATTCTTGTAACTGAAGGTGTGCTGCCTCTTCACGGCTGAACCCCCGCTTTCTCAAGGGCTCGCAGGATGACGCGGAGATTTTCATAGTCGCCATCAACGGCCGGGACCATCCCTGTTGCCCCCTTTTCAATCCCGGACAGGATGGCCGGACCATCCTTTTCTTCTCTGAGCCGGTACATGGCCTCCCGCAGGGCCCCGATGGTACGCTTCGGGAGGGTCGAACTCGCAACAAACAGGTGGTGCGAGACCGGCGGCGTCCAGACGAGGGCCCTCAGTCCCCGGCCCTCGTATTCATAGAACACCTCGTCCTTCACAGCACCGGCTGCGAAGTCACCCGCGAGTACCCCGAGGACGACATTATAGTGGTTGTGCAGGAATACGTAGCCTGAGAGATCCTCCGCCTTCACCCCGGCCTTCAACATCATGTACCGGGGAACCAGGTGGCTCATCGTGGAGTTCGGGTCGCCGAAAGCGAATCGCTTCCCTTTGAGCTCGCCTAATGTTTTCAGGAGGCTGTCTTTCGCTGTGATGATGACCCCTCTGAACGTGGGCTTACCGTTTATCTCGAGACGGGCAAGAATGGGTTTCCTGCCGTATCGTTCCACCAGCTCCACATACGAAGCGGGTCCCATGAACGCCAGGTCAACCTGGTTCTTCCCTGTCATTTCCACGTGCGTTTCATAATCCCTCGATATCTCGATGATGACCGGCCTGCCGATCTCGCGGCCCAGGTAATCGGCAAGGGGGGTGAAACGCCTTATCAGCTCCGTAGACGGAAGGTAGGGGTGTACCGCGAGGGTCAAGGGCTCCTGCGCATGGGTAAAACTTCCGGTCAAGCACAGGGCAAGCAAAGAGACAACTGAAAGGAAAAGTCTGAACCGCATGCAACCTCCTTTTTCTTATTATAACGCCGAAAATTGCCGCAGATTTGAATTTTCGGTTGTCGGTTCGTGATTTCCTCCTTTGCACACTCTCATCTAAAAAGGTAAAATTATACATTGATTTTAACCCTGTTGATTCATAGATTATCGCAGCCTCATGAGCGGGCATGGCTCCAAAATTTTTTGAAATCGATAGAGCATTATAATTTCCTACGGGGTCTGCTTTCATGGGGATTGTATCGCGCTCTGAGTACCACAGCTTTGTTGAGAGTTTACATTACGGTGTCGATGCAAAAAATTTAATCGCCACACCCGCTCAATTCGTGCATAATGGTGCTGATAGATTTTATATACAGAATGAGAAAAGAAAGAGAGAAACTACACGATGATGGATAAAGATACAATTCTGGAGCAGATCAGGGGCATCAACCAGCCTTTGAGCTTCCGACTCCTTTCCGAGAGGCTGGGGTTCTCGAAGAGAGAAGCGCGCCAGCTCAAGAAAGTGCTCAAGCAGCTCATCAAGGAAGGCAAAATAATCCGGACCAGAAAGGGCCTCTATGGCCAGGCCGAGGAGATGAGCCTCGTGACCGGCTACTTCGAGGCGCATCGCGACGGATACGGTTTCGTTGTTCTCGAGAAGCCCGGAGAGCGGGACATCTTCATACCGTCGAGGGCGACCATGGGAGCAATGGACAACGACATGGTCGTCGTCCGGGTAGAAAACATTCAGCGGCGGCAGGGGAGGATCATCCGCATCCTCAAGAGAGCGTTCCAGCGGGTTGCCGGCATCATCGAAGTCGAAGGAAAGAACGTCTATCTGAGGCCGAAGCACATGCGTCTTCCCTTCGATATCTCGATCCCCCCGGCGGAGAAGGGCAAGGCAAAGGACGGTGATACCGTGATCGTGGAGATCACAAAGTATCCGACCGAAAACCGCCCCCCGACAGGCAGGGTCGTCAAGATCATCAAGGAGCCCGGTGACCCGAAGGCGGAGATCGAGGCGATCGTCGATGAGTTCAATGTGCCGCGGAGGTTCCCTTCAGATGTGATTGAGGCGTCGAACACGTTGCTCTCGGTGGGGATAGAGGACTACGGAACCGGCAAAACGCGCAAGGACCTGACGGGCCTCACGACCGTGACGATCGACGGCGAGCGGGCGAAGGATTTCGATGATGCCGTGTCGATCAAGCTCACCCCCGAGGGGTATAAGCTCTATGTGCATATTGCCGATGTGAGCAACTATGTCGACTGGGACGATATCATCGACATCGAGGCGCGAAACCGGGCAACAAGCGTTTATCTGCCGGACCGGGTTTCTCCCATGCTCCCTCCTTCTCTTTCGGAAGACATCTGCAGCCTGAGACCGGGCGTGAAGAGGATGACGTTTACCGTGGAGATGGATTTCGACCGGCACGGCAACAGGACCGGCGAGAAGTTCTACCCGAGCGTCATCCAGAGCAATGAGCGGATGACCTATACCGCGGTAAGCAGGATCATCGTGGACCAGGACCCGAAAGAGCGGACGCGATATAATGCCCTCCTCGGAGACTTCGAGCTCATGGCGGAGCTCTGCGGCGTCCTGAGGAAGAAGCGGCTCGAACGGGGAAGCCTCGACTTCGACCTCCCGGAACCCGAGGTGATCCTCGACCTCGAGGGGCAGCTTGAGGCGATCATCAAGGCAGAGCGGAACTTTGCGCACATGCTCATCGAGGAATTCATGATCGCGGCCAACGAGGCGGTCGCCGAATTCATCGAGAGCAGGGGCGTCCCATCCCTGTACCGGATCCATGAGGAGCCTGATGAATCGAAGATGGATGAAATCCTCGCGGTCGTGCGGGGTGTGGCAAATCTTCAGCTTTCCCATATCAGGTCTGAAGACCTGCCCTCAATTCTCTCGAGGATCAAGGGAACACCCTCTGAGGAGGTCATCAATTACATTATCCTCCGGAGCCTCAAGCAGGCGCGCTACTCGGTCACCAACGTGGGCCACTTTGGCCTCGCCTCCAAGAGCTACTCCCATTTCACCTCGCCGATCAGGCGCTATCCCGACCTCGTGGTGCACCGGGTCCTCAAGGACGTCCTCATTTACAAGAAGGGAATTCCTGACAAGAAGCTCAAAGCGTATGAATCGGTCCTGCCTGATATCGCTCTCAACAGTTCTCGGATGGAGCGGATAGCTGATGAGGCGGAGCGGGAGGTCATCGACGCGATGAGGGCGTGGTTTATGAAGGGCAGGGTGGGGGATCAGTTCGGCGCGAGGATCGTAGGGATTACGCCCTACGGCATGAAGCTGCGGCTCAAGGAATTCTACATCGAGGGATTCCTGCGGGTCTCGTCCATGGCGGACGATTACTATCAGTACAACGAGAAGGACCTCTCGCTCTTTGGCAAGAATACCAAGAAGCAATACCGGATCGGCAAGGATCTCACCGTGCGGGTGGATAAGGTGGACATGCAGGAGCGGGAGATCCTCTTCGGGATCGTGTGAGATGTTTGAATGGAGCTGGCAGAAACCGTGAATGATCGCGCCCTGAAAAAAAACCTTGACCGGCTCTACGAAAGCTTTGATTTCAGCCGTCACCGGAACATTGACCCCATCGAGTTTCCCCACCGGTACCAAGCACCGGAGGACCGGGAGATCGTTGCCTTTCTCAGCTCCTTCTTTGCCTACGGCAAAGTGGAACTCTTCAAATCTTTTCTCGAACGGATGTTTCAGGCCATGGGAGACTCACCCTACCGGTTTGTCCTGAACTTCGAAAGCAAAAGGGATAGCGAGACGTTCAGTGGTTTTCTCTACCGGTTCCATGGCGAAAGGGATATCATTGCTCTCTTCAATGCCCTGAAAAAATCTCTCCATGACAGCGGCTCACTGAAAAACATCTTTCTCCATGAGTATGACGGGAAGGACGGAAATATCAGGAAAGCCCTTTCAGGGTTTGTCCGGTATCTGAACCAAAGAGCAGGACGCAATAAGAACAGCCTGATTCCATCACCCCACAGCGGAAGCGCATGCAAGCGGCTGAATATGTTTCTCCGGTGGATGGTGCGGGACCGTGATGTGGATTTCGGACTATGGAAAGAAATACCGAAGCACAAGCTCGTCATTCCGCTCGATATCCATATCGGGCGCATTGCGCGCTGCCTCAGGCTGACACAGCGGAAGAGCGATGACTGGAAAACGGCTGAAGAGATCACGGAGTCCCTGAAGCGTTTCGATCCCGAGGACCCGCTCAAGTACGACTTTGCCCTCTGCCACCAGGGAATCGCCGGTATCTGCAGGGCCGACAAGGGTCTCTGCGCGAGGTGCGTTCTTAAATAGAAGGGAGAGGGTTTCCCCTCTCCCTTGATGCTTTATTTTCCCGTCTTGCTCACAGTCACCTGCTTCGTGACCTTCTGCCAGAGGAACGAGTTGTCGCTGTCCTTCACGCCGAAGGGCAGGTACCAAAGCTCGATATCGATGATCATCTCATTTGACAGGAGCTTCATCACGGTTTTCTCACCCTCCTTGACCTCCTGCTGTGGGAACGAGATGGCGTACTTCTCGGTCACGGTGCGGTGCGGGGGGAGCCCCGATTCGCGGATCATACCGCTTTTCTCATAGGGGCCTCTTCCCATCCGGTCTCCCCTGCCCAACTGCTGAGGAACCGGCATATAGATTTTAGATTCTCTGAATATCTCCTTGCCGTCAGTTGTTTTTGCGGTCACATCCAGGACCAGCCTGTTCGGTGTGGGTCAGCCGTCAGGGATGGTGTGGCCGGTTTTGTTGGTCATCTCGACCGTCACAAATGCCTGTGGGATGATCTTTGAGCCGTCACGCCAGTGGTGACCGTAGGCCTCCACCTGGAACTCAACTGCCGCCTTGCCCATGGCTTCGCTCCGGTAGCTCTGCATGTTATGGCCGAGGCCGCTCTTGTGCATGTGGCAGTCCTGGCACTTTTCAGTGCCGCCTTCGGCCTGATAAGACCAGAGATAGCTCCCGTACAGAGTGCCGCACTGGGAAGGGTTCTCGAGCTCGAGATTGGGACCGAGGCCGTGACACTGTCCGCAGAGGATTGACTCTCCCATGATGGGGCTCTTCTTCATCTTTGGGTGGGCCGGATCGGCATGGTCCATGTCCTTTGAGCCGTAGATCTCGCCCGGGGCCGGAAAGCCGTCGACCCACTTGTGGACGATAGCATTCCTGTTGTGGCAGATGAGGCAGTTGATGTTCAATTTCTTTAAGGTCTTTTCTGCTTTCTCCCGTTCCTGATCACTGCCGTCCATGAAGCTATAGACGGCCTTCACGATCTCCTGCGCCACTTCGTCAGAGGCCTCGGAGAGCTGCGGGAGGTGGCACTTCGCGCAGATCATGAGGTGCTTTATTTTGACATCCTCCTTCGTCTTCACACCCGAGTACTTCCAGTCCTTCAGACCGATCTCGATCGCGGTCTTAATGGTCGCGGTCGTTCTGCCTGTCCCGAAGATCGACCGGGAATGGATCGATTTTTCCCAATCATTGTAGATCTGCTCGTGGCAGGTTTTGCAACTCGATGAGTCATACTTCTTCGCGAGTTCATCGATCGTTTTTGCCTGCTTATCTGCAAATGCAGAGAAAGGCGTTCCGATGATGAACAGCATCATGATGAGCTTCAATACCAAGCGCATAGCAACCTCCCTTCTTTTTTTTGTTGCGGACATGAGCAAAGGACCACAAAGCGGTCCTCTGCTCTCTCTGGAACAGTGGAACACAACGCCCCGCCTCGGTAACTCCGTGCCGGCTGCTCCCTAAAATCAGAAAGTTAGGAATTATAGTAATTCAATATTGACATGTCAAGAGGTGCCTTAAATGAAGAGATTGCATTGAGGGTATGTATTTTGAGCTCATGAGGGATTAAACTACATGCTGTGAACAGGGGTGAGACGATCGAGAACGTCATAAAAGCAGTCATCCTCCGGAACGAACCGATTCCCTTCGAGCGTTTCATGGACATGGCACTCTACTATCCCTCGTTCGGATACTACACCTCCCCGGGCAGAGAGATCGGTCGCGCGGGCGATTTCTATACCGCTTCTCACCTCCATCCGCTCTTCGGCGCAGTCATTGCGCGGCAGCTTGAGGAGTGCTGGGACATTCTCGGAAAACCCGGCACGTTCACAGTCGCCGAGCAGGGGGCAGGCAAAGGATACCTTGCCCTCGATATCCTCGATTACCTCAAAGGGAGAGCGCTCTATGATGCCCTGTCCTATACTCTCGTGGAAATGAGTCCTTCCCAGGTGTCCTCTCAGGAACGGCTCCTCAAAGACCACCGGAAGAAAGTGCAGTGGAAGAATGACCTGAAAGAGGTTCCTCCCTTTACCGGCTGTTATCTTTCCAACGAACTCCCTGATGCTTTTCCCGTACACCTTGTCCAGATGGAGGACCGGCTCAGGGAGGTGTACGTCGGTCTTCAGGATGACCGATTCATCGAAATTCTCGCAGAACCTTCAACACCGAAATTGAGCGAGTATCTTTCGGAATTCGATATCACCCTCGCAAAGGGGTACCGTACAGAGATCAATCTCAGGATAAAGGACTGGCTGGCCGGGGTTTCAGAAAAAATCAGTGAAGGCTTCATTATCACGATCGATTATGGATACACCGCACAGGAGTACTACAGCGGGGAAAGGGACCGAGGCACACTTCTCTGTTATTTCAGACACCAGGTGAATGAAAACCCCTATGAACACATCGGAGAGCAGGACATTACCAGCCATGTGAATTTCAGCTCTCTCAAACAGTGGGGCGAGAAACTTGGGCTGAAGACCCTCGGATACTGCTCACAGGGGACGTATCTTGTCTCGATGGGGCTTGATGAAGTGGTGCGGGAGAAGTACAGGCTGGACGAGCGGGAACCGGATCAGGAATATCAATTTGAAGCGGCAAAGCTGAAAGGTCTGATCCTGCCGGGGGCAATGGGTGAGAGCCATAAAGTGATGCTTCAGTATAAGGGGGACCACGAGGTAAAGCCGAGGGGGTTCATGATCAGGAACCGGCTCCGCGCCCTCTGAGACCTATCCAGGTAACTCCTGCAGTTGCCTCAGGACGATCGCGGTCCGGAGGAGAAGAACATCAACGATCTTCAGAAAAAAGGACGGCATGCATTGTCAATTCCCCGACAATGATCCCTCACTGGGAATAGAAAAGCTCGTAAAAACAATGCAATAGACATTTTCTTCTTCCGGAAGGTTGCGGTTATTCTTTTTCTCTATTTAATAAATAAATTAATTGTATTAATGAAACAGGTTTTAAATGCCGAAAAATATGGGTATAACTCGAGTAGCTTTATGCTGTGAGGTGCAATGTTCCAGGAGTACACTATGGCGCGATCGGAGTTGAAGAGTATCAAGACTCAGGACGCAACAGTGCTGTCAGGGGAGAATCACGAATAGTATGATCGAACGGTGCTATCGGATCTGCGGGAAGAAGAGCGGTGAATGTTCCATCGACAATAAACGGCAGGTCATGTGCTTTTCCGATATCGTTCTCAATAAAGCTTCCGGTATAAAGACGGTAATCGAAGCAGCGGCAAAGAGCGACCGGGAAGAAGAATTATCCGCCAGGGTCAAGACAGCATTAAAGGACCTCGAAGGACTCATCGACTGGGTCACGTTTCTGCCTCTGGCCCACGATCTTCGCGCACTCATCAACGCACTCCATACTGAGGCCGATGGCGGGTCGGAGCGGAGATCAAAAGAACGGTACCTCCTCCCTCGAACAAGCCGCGGATATATCAGGATGGAGATAAAAACCGACGCAGGCGCGACCGAGGCGAGCCTCGTCGATTTCAGCAAGTATGGCCTGAAATTCAGGAGCCCTGTTCCGTTTGAGATCGGTTCTGTTCGGGAATGCAGGCTCTCCGCTCCCCATCTGCCGGCGAACACGGTCAGTTTCATGATGAACATCAAGCACTGCGCCGAGAAGGAGGACGGCTTTCATGCCGGTGCGCAGATCGAGGAAATTGGGAGCATGCCCACCATGGGCACCACCCGTACCATTTCAGACTTTATCCAGCGCACCCTGATGGAAGAGGCGCTTACCCAATCGGAGCTCCACTGCCGTACCCTTCTCGACGCGGTGGATGACCCGCTCCATATCATCGATTCCGACATGCGGTTAGTGCTTACCAATACGACATTCAGGAAATGGAACGAGGACCTTGGAATGGGGACCGATATTATAGGCAAACCGCTCTTCGAAGTGTATCCCTTTCTGTCAGCCAAGGTGCGCGGAGAGTATGAACATGTGCTCAAGACCGGGGACAGGCTCATGACCGAGGATGAGACGGTCATCAACGGCAGGGTATTCATAACCGAGACACGAAAGATACCCATCCTTGTCGGCGAGCGGGTCACGAATATTATTACCGTTGCCAAGGACGTCACGGAACGGAAAAAGCACGAACTGAGGCTCAGGGAGAGTGAAGAGAAATATCGCTCTCTTGTTGAATCGACGGATGATTCTATTTATGTCGTGGACAAGGAGTGCCGGTATCTCTTCATCAACAGCAAGCATATGGGTAGGATGGGGCTCTCTTCCGACCACTATCTGGGAAAAGCGTACAGCGATTTTCATTCACCGGATGAGACGGCACGCTTTACCGAGCGCATTGAAAAAGTTTTCAGGACAGGCCAGCCGTTCCAGTTTGAATATCTGAGCAGCAGGGACGGGAAATACTTTCTCCAGACCCTGAGTCCCGTCAA
The DNA here is from genome assembly GCA_050268805.1 of bacterium. Classification (GTDB taxonomy): domain Bacteria; phylum Nitrospirota; class Thermodesulfovibrionia; order Thermodesulfovibrionales; family BMS3Bbin05; genus JBLNHB01. The sequence goes on from JBLNHB010000247.1 coordinate 9,437, forward strand.
GGGTCAAGACGGCAAGCCGGGAGCGGTGAGTGTTATCTCCAAGAACATCGATGACAGAAAACAGATCGAAAAGGAACGGGAACGGCTCATCCAGGAGCTCCAGGAAGCGCTCGCCCAGGTCAAGACCCTGAGCGGATTCCTTCCCATCTGCTCTTACTGCAAGAAGGTCAGAGACGACAAGGGATACTGGAGCCAGATCGAGCAGTACATCAAGGAGCATTCAGAAGCCGAGTTCAGCCACAGTATCTGTCCTGAATGTTTAAAGAATCACTTCCCTAATTATCCGAAAAAGAAATAAGAAAAACCTCCTCCTCTCTTTCAAGAGAAATCCCGGCGTACTGATAAAGAGATCAGGATCATTCGGCTAATCGTATTTCAGTACTCGCCGTATATACCCGGTATAGTCCTTCTGGATCGGCTCATACCGCGCGTCCAATAACGGTGAAGAGATCATAAAATCGGCTGTTGAGCGGTTGCAGGCGGTCGGGATGTTGTAGAGCACCGCAATTCTCAGGAGGGCTTTGACATCAACATCATGCGGCTGCGGTTCCATGGGGTCCCAGAGGAATATGATAAGATCGATGTTTCCTTCGGCGATCTGAGCGCCAAGTTGCTGGTCTCCGCCCAGGGGGCCTGATTTCAATTTTGTTATTGCATAGCTCACGGTTTCTTTCTCTTCCAGTTTGGCTCTGATCGCCTCTTCAACCAGTTTTCCCGTAGTCCCCGTGCAGATCAAATGATGCCGTATGAGGATCTTGTAATTCCATTCGACCCACTCGATCAGGTCTTTCTTGCGGTTATCGTGTGCGACCAGGGCGATGCGTTTGGTTTCTTCCATGGATGCCTCACTTTCTTTTCAGGGTTCACCCGAAGAATGTTGAAATAAGCCAGCTCTTCCGTATTCCGGAACTGATCTACTCGTACCGCAGCGCGTCGATCGGATTGAGGAGCGATGCCTTGTACGCGGGATAGAACCCGAAGAAAATCCCGACGAGTCCGGAAAAGCCGAAGGCGAGCAGGATCGACGGGAGCGAAATAACCGTTGTCCACCCTGAGAGGTTCGACAGGATGAGGGATGTCGATATCCCGATAATGATCCCCAGAACGCCTCCGATCAGCGACATTGTGAGCGCCTCAATAATAAACTGGAGCCGTATGTCCCACGTCTTAGCGCCAACCGCCATCCGTATCCCGATCTCTCTCGTCCGTTCGGTCACAGACACGAGCATGATGTTCATGATGCCGATCCCGCCCACGAGTAGCGACACGGACGCGATGGCCCCGAGCAGCAGGGTCATGACCCGCGTCGACTGCTCCCGCGCCTGCATGACGGAGGTGAGGTTCCTGACGGTGAAATCATTCTCCTGCTTGGGTCCGATCCGGTGACGCTGCCTGAGCAGGTTGTTAATTTGTTGATCGGCTGATGGCAGGTCTTCGAGGCTTTTCGCCTTGACCATGATGATCCGCACCATCCCGGGAAACAGTGTACCGAAGAGTTTTTTCTGAGCCGTGGTTATCGGTATAAGAATTGTGTCGTCCTGGTCTTGGCCCTGGGGAGACTGTCCCTTCCTTTCAAGGACGCCGACAACGGTAAAGGGAACGTTCTTGATCCTGATGATCTGACCCACAGGGCTTTGATCGCCGAATAGATTATCCACCACGGTCTGCCCAAGCAGGCATACCTTGGTTGCGCTCTTCACGTCTTGCTGGGTGAAGGGCCTACCGGCCGAGAGGCGCCAGTCCCTCACGGTCAACATGTCCGGCGTCGTTCCGACAATGCCCGTTGACCAGTTCTGGTGGCCGTACACGACCTGCGCCACGCCTCCGAGGGTGGGAGCCACGTACGCCACTGCGGGACAGTCCCTGAGAATGGCTTCGGCGTCACCCATGGTAAGTGTGGGCTGCGTGCCTGCTCCCATCCTCACCCCCCCGGCAGTGGTCGCTCCGGGAAGGATGATGAGAAGGTTGCTCCCCATGCTCGAGATCTGTGCCGCGATCTGCCTGCTCGCTCCTGTTCCCACGGCGATCATGGCGATCACCGCGCCGACGCCGATGATGATGCCGAGCATCGTGAGTGATGAGCGCATTTTATTCACCCACAATGCCCGGAATGCGATTTTTATTGTGGAGGGGACATTGATCATGGTTTTGTCACCGGCTCGTCGCTCATGATACGGCCGTCGAGGAATTTGATGATCCTTTTACTATATGCGGCGATGTCCTGCTCGTGGGTGACGAGGATAATGGTAATGTGTGATTCCGTATTCAGCTTTACAAAAAGCTCCATGATCTCTTTGCTGGTCTTGGTGTCGAGGTTGCCCGTGGGCTCGTCCGCGAGAATGATGGGTGCGTCGTTGACCAGTGCCCTTGCTATGGCAACACGCTGCTGCTGGCCGCCTGAGAGCTGGTTGGGATGATGGTCCTCCCGGCCTTCGAGCCCCACGCTTCTGAGTGCGGCCATAGCGCGCTGGCTTCTTTCGTGTGATGACAAACCGTTATAGAGCATCGGGAGTTCGACGTTTTCGATGGCTGAGGTCCTCGAAAGCAGGTTGAATCCCTGGAACACGAAGCCGATTTTTTTGTTTCGAATTTCCGCGAGTTCGTCCCGGGAAAGGCCGCCAACGTCGATTCCCTCCACGAGGTATCTGCCGCCCGTGGGCTGGTCCAGGCAGCCCAGGATATTCATGAACGTGGATTTGCCGGACCCCGATGGGCCCATGATCGCCACAAAATCTCCTTGTTCGATCGTGGCGCTCACCTTTCTCAGCGCCTCCACATCGATATCGCCGAGCCGGTACACCTTCGTAATTTCCCCTGCCTCGATGAGCGCCACGTTAGAACATCCTGGGACCTGAGGGAGTTGTCTGTGTCTTTGTCTTTTTCAGGGATTCGACGATGAGTTCCTGGCCTTCTTTCAGATCGTCCGAGAGAAGTTCTGTGTAATTCCCGTCGCTGATGCCAGCAGTCACGCTGACTCGTTGTGGTTTTCCGTTTTCGAGAACCCAAACTCCGGGCCCCTTTTTCTCCGGTGTGCCGGCAGCCTTTTCGGACAGCCGGAATCGCAGTGCCGCATTCGGGACCCTGAGCACATTCTCTTTCATATCCGAGATAATGGACACATTCGCGGTCATGCCGGGCTTGAGCCGGAGATCCTGGTTATTCACCTTCACCACAACATCGTAGGTGACCACGTTCTGAACCATGATCGGGGAGATCCGCACCTGCCCGACGTTTCCTTTGAAAGTCACATCCGGAAAAGCATCCACGGTGAATTCGGCTTCCTGTCCGATCTTCACCCTCCCGATATCGGCTTCGCCCACGTTTGTGTTGATCTGCATCTCGGTCAGGTCCTCGGCAATGGTGAACAGTGTGGGGGTCTGAAAACTGGCGGCAACGGTCTGGCCCACATCCACATTTCTCGATACCACGACACCGTCCACCGGGGACACGATCTTCGTATATCTGAGGTTTGTCTCGGCAAACTCCAGGGCCGCCTTTGTCTGTTCAACCTGCGCCCTGGATACCCCGACCTGCGCCTTCGCAGTTTCGTAATTCGTCTCTGCAGTGTCGAGTTCGCTCCTGGCGATGAGGTTCTTTGCAATCAGTTCTCTGTTTCGATCCAAGGTTCTTTTTGAATCAAGGAGTGTTGCATTGGCCTTGTCGAGATTTGCCTGCGCCGAGAAGAGGTTCGCCCGAGCCTGCTGCACCTGCGCCTCGAAGGTGGCCGGGTCAATCTGAGCAATGAGCTGTCCTTTTTTTACCGGCGAGTTGAAATCGACGTAGATGTTCTTGATCGTCCCCGAAACCTGGGTACCGACGAGGACCGTGGTTACTGCATTGACAGTCCCCGTGGCGGTAACGGTTTCCTGGATATCACCCTTCGTTACAGGCTCGGTCCTGTATTCCTGCACGTTCCCCTTGCTCCTCAAAAGCAGAAACGCGGCCGCAGCGAGCGCAACGGCCAGCGAAGCTCCAATTCCTATCTTCTTAAGCATGTATCCCTCTCGTCATCAGCACGTATTCCCGATATCCCTTTCTCTTCAATCTGCTCGACAGAGGATGGCGCAGCGCGCTCTTCGGTCCCGGCCC
>JBLNHB010000248.1:0-3451 GCA_050268805.1 bacterium
CCCTCTGCTTCAGACTGTCGTACCAGGTACTCCCATCAAAGAAATCGAAGGTCATGCCCCGGATATAATGCGATCCCGATGTTTCCGGCCGTACAACCATTCTCATGACCACTGTTTCATCGAGCTTGAGCTCACCGAACGAGCCGAAAGCAACTTTATCTGAGAAACCTGCGCTGTGGATGCTCTTGGAAAGGTTCTTACCCCAGAAGCTGCCGTGGAGTCTCGGCAAAGACACAAAAAAGAGCACGGTCATGATCAGGACAGCTCCGGTGACGAGGGCAATCGGCCTGATGAAGGGCATGAACCGCTTCTGCCCCTCGTTCACAAAATGACCAAGGAGAATCGAAACAACAATAAACACGAGGAAGATGAGGAACACAATACCAAAGGAGATGGACCGTGTCAGTTCCGAAGCAATGAGGAGCTGGAGGAGAGAAACAAAAAATACCTGGAGCGGGTCCCAGGGGTCTTTCATATCGAAGGATTTGATCGCCTGAAAGATGAGTGTCATCTTCGCTACCGCGAGGAACACGTCTCCCTGGAGAACGGCATCAAGCAGAAAGACGAGAAAGGTACCGAGGGACAGCCCTCCGATCGCACGCCGGGACAACTGCTGAATTCCCTTGATCGAACGGTAATAGCCCCAGAACATCCCTGCCCCGGCAATGCCATACAGGGGGTTTACCTCTGCCGTAGAGAGGATGCTCATGCTGCCGATAAGCGCGATGATCGCTGTAAAAATCGTATACGTAACCGGCATGTTTCTCATGCTCCTTTACAAGTACCGGATGAGAGAAAGGACCTTACTCACGGATGAAGGAAATCCCGTGCGTCGATCACTCGCGAGCAGGAAGGCAGCAGGTGTGAAAAACCACTCTCTCCGGAACTGACGACCATGACACTCACCCCGCCGAGGCCCTCGGTCAGCTGACCTGCACCCTGGTCGTCCTGCCGGACATCGGCGAGGATATCGAGGATCTTGTAGCCATGGGCGCTGCCTTTTCCGAAGGGGATGACCTTCCTGCAACATACGAGGCGCACGAAAAATCCCTGCTCAATGAATTCAGAACAGAGGGAAGCCGAAAGAGAAACTGCCTTTTCAAACATCTGTTTTTCGGAAATCCTTCCGCTCCCGAGTATGACCGTGGCGAGGAGTTGGTCCCTGTCGGAAAATTCCCTGACCATGGTTTTCTGCGACTTCGCGGTCACTTTCCAATCTATATTCCTGCTCTCGTCTCCATACGCATATTCTCTGAAAAAGAGAACATCCCCGTCCTCTCCCCGCCTCATGACTTCCTGTTCAGCGCGTCCGGTGCTGAGGTCGGAAGCGAGGGACCTGACATCCAGGATTTCAGGGTAGACAATCAGCTCTTTCGTGCAGGGAAAGGGTTTCCGGACCTTCAGGAAGATAAAGGGAAAACCCGTCCGCAGACCGAAGTCCTTGAACATATAGCGTCCCCGCTCACCTATGGCAATACCCTCAAAGGAGGCCCTGTTCATGCCGCGTCTGAGAAGGGGGAAGTAGCAGCGGCCTGATATCTCGCCCGGCAACTCAAGGGTTACGGAGTACGCGGGGAGCAAGCCTCCGTTCACCATCTCCACATCCACCTTGAAGGGCGAAGCCGCATAAGCAGGGCCCTTGACCTGGAATGTTCCGTGCAGCCACCCGAGATTGAGCAGGGCAGCAAGAAAAGAAACAACAAGGAGGGAAAGCATGAGCGAAAAGATCAGATAGATAAGGTTATTCCCCGTATTCAGTGATGCAAAGGCAATAAGCGCGACTGCGACGAGAAAGCGTTTGCCTTCCCGCGTAAGCTGGAATGGTGGTTTCATAGGGGAACAGGAATCGTGTCCACAATGTCCCCGATGATCTCGTGGGCGTCCGAGATATAGGTCCTGCTCTTGAGGATAATGCGGTGACCCAGCACCATAGGGGCCATCTCCTTGACATCCTCGGGTAGAACAAAGTCCCTGCCCTGCACGGACGCGAGGGCCCTGCACGCCCTGAGGAGGAACTGGGCTCCCCGGGTGCTGACACCGAGCCTGATCCTGTCATCGCTCCTCGTCGCCGTCACAATCTCGAGAATATAGCTCAGGATATCCTCATGCACCTTCACCTCAGCCACATTCCTCTGGAGACTGATCACGTCATCAGACGTCAGGACATGACCGACCCTATCTATCTCATCGAACTCCCTCGTTTCTGTAAGAACCTGTTTTTCAAAGGCCGGTTCAGGATAGCCGATCTTGATATGGACCATGAACCGGTCGAGCTGGCTCTCGGGAAGGGGAAAGGTGCCGTGATATTCGATGGGGTTCTCTGTCGCGATTACCATGAACGGCTCAGGGAGGAGAAATGTCTTGCGCTCGATCGTGACCCTCCGCTCGCTCATCGCTTCAAGGAGCGCGGACTGGGTCTTCGGGCTCGTCCTATTGATCTCGTCGGCCAGGACAATGTTCGCGAAGAGCGGCCCCTGCCGGAATTCAAATTCCCGGGATTCGGGATTGTAGATATTAACACCGATGATATCTCCCGGGAGGAGATCGGAGGTGAACTGGATTCTCTGAAACTGGCAGTCCACAGCCTTGGCCAGGGCAAAGGCGAGCGTAGTCTTTCCCACCCCGGGCACATCCTCAATGAGGAGATGCCCCCGCGCCAGAAGAGTAACAATCGAATACTTGATTGCAGCATCCTTGCCTTTAATGACGGAACCGATCGCATCGTGCAGTTTCTGAATGAACGTATTCATGTGGACTTAGTTTAACCCAAAATCTCGAAAAAAGCCGTTCAAAGTCCTTCGGCTGTTTCACGAAAAATCTCCCGCGAGAGGAATTCCCCCGCGCTGCTGCCGCAATTGCCGGCAGAAACTGTAGATGCGCCTTGACTTACCCTCGGGATCGTGTGAGAATAAAACATGAAGAAGATTGTGCTCATTCTCTTGACGTTTCTCTTGTTCGCCTGCACTCCGGTGATCCATCGGGAGTTCCTGGACGAAGCCGTGCGCGACGTTTCCCTTTCGCAGCTCGAACAGGAGCAGGATCTCTACAAGGGGAAACTCTTTGTTATCGGCGGGATCATCGTGAAGACAAAGGCAACCAATGAGGGTTCCCTGATCGAGGCGATTTATGTTCCCGTGAATAATCGGGGGTACCTGAAAGACGTGGAATCTCCGTCGAAGCGGTTCTTAGCGCTCTTTCCGAAGGCAGCCGGGTTCCTCGATCCCGCGGTCTACAGCAAGGGCAGGCAGGTGACGATTGCCAGTGAATTCGTCGAAATGCGGCCGGGGAAGATCGATGAGATGGATTATCCGTTCCCGTTCTTTACCATAAAGCAAATCTATCTCTGGCCCGAAGAAAGATATTATTACGGCGCTCCGCCATACCCCTATTGGTATGACCCGTGGTATCCCTATACGCCGTACTACCCCTATGGGTGGTATGATCCCTGGAG
>JBLNHB010000249.1:0-6868 GCA_050268805.1 bacterium
CTTGGCCACGCCGATGCGGTCGCAAAAGGTCCGTATCGCCTCCGGGGTGTATCCGCGCCTCCTGAACCCGGATATGGTCGGCATCCGGGGATCATCCCAGGCTTTGACATATCCTCCCTGCACAAGCTGGATAAGCTTCCGTTTGCTCAGGACCGTGTAGGTAAGATTCAGACGGGCGAACTCGATCTGCCGGGGGTGGTAGATACCGAGAGTATCGAGAAACCAGTCGTAGAGCGGTCGGTGGTCCTCAAATTCGAGCGTGCAGATGGAATGGGTGATCCTCTCGAGAGAATCGCACTGGCCGTGCGCCCAGTCGTACATGGGATAGATGCACCACGCATCCCCTGTCCTGTGATGGCTCGCCTTGAGAATCCGGTACAGAACCGGGTCCCGCATATTGAGGTTCGCTGAAGCCATATCGATCTTTGCGCGCAGTGTCCTTGACCCGTCGGGAAATTCACCCTTCCTCATCCGCTCAAAGAGGTCGAGGTTGTCCCCGACCGAACGGTCGCGAAAGGGGCTGTTCCTTCCGGGCTGCGTAAGCGTTCCCCGGTATTCCCTGATCTCATCGGCGGTCAGGTCGCAGACGTAGGCCTTGCCCGCTTTGATGAGTTGTACCGCATATTCATAGATCTGCTCAAAATAATCGGAAGCGTAAAAGAGCCGGTCGCCCCAGTCGAACCCGAGCCACCGCACATCCCGGATGATGGACTCCACATATTCCACTTCCTCTTTGATGGGATTGGTATCATCGAACCGAAGGTTGCAGAGCCCCGCATATTCCCGGGCAAGGCCGAAATTCAGGCAGATCGATTTCGCGTGGCCGATATGGAGGTAGCCGTTCGGCTCCGGAGGGAAACGGGTATGGACCATCGAGTCGTACTTCCCGGTCCTTATATCCTCATTGATGATCTCTTTTATGAAATTGCCGGCAGAGGTGATATCGTTTCCAGCCATCGTTCCCTGGCTCCTTTCATCCCGTACCAAGGCGTGATTATCCTATGGTCGTGATCGCCTTCTCGAGTCTCTTCAGCGTCTTTTGCCTGCCCAGTACCTCGAGGACTTCAAAAATCCCCGGACTCTCAGCCCCTCCGGTCATTGCAACCCGCACCGGCTGGGCGAGGTTTTTCATTTTGATGGTGTGCTTTTCGACGATCCTCTGAAAAACCCTTTCCAAAACGGCATGGGAGTATTCATCAAGTTCCCTGATATTGTCCCGCAGATCAGTTAAGTACGGCAGCGCCTCAGGGGTAAGAAACTTCGCCCGTGCTTTCTCGTCATAGTCTACCTCCTCTGCGATATAGTAGCGCAGCATGTTGGCAAGCTCATCGATTGTCTTTGCCCGTTCCCTGAGGGTCAGGATGGCCTTCGCAAGCCAGGCGCGATCGAGGACTACCCCTTCCCGGATAATGCCGTGCTTGATGAGGAAAGGCATGACGAGCTCAGCCAGCCTCGCCGGATCCGTATTCTTGAGATACTGGGCATTCAGCCAGAGGAGCTTCTCGGGATTAAACACCGCCGCCGCCTTACCGATGCTCTCAAGAGTGAACTTCTCGATCAGCTCGTTCTTCGGGAAAATCTCCTGGTCGCCATATGACCAGCCGAGCCTCACCAGGTAATTGACGAGCGCTTCGGGCAGGTAGCCCATCTCCCGGTAGGCCTGCACCGATGTTGCTCCATGCCGCTTGCTGAGCCTCGTCTTGTCCGAGCCGAGGATCATGGGAAGATGGCCGAAGACGGGGGTCCGGTATCCCAGCGCTTGGTAGATATGCATCTGCTTTGGCGTGTTGTTCAGATGATCATCGCCGCGAATGACATGGGTGATCTTCATCTCCACGTCATCCACAACAACGACGAAGTTATAGGTCGGTGTATCATCGGACCGGAGAATGATGAGATCATCGAGCATCTCATTCTCATAGACAATATTTCCCCGTATCGCATCTTCGACCACCGTTGTCCCGGTTGGCGGCATTTTGAAGCGGACAACCGGTTTTATGCCGGGGACCGCATCCTTGCGTTCGCGGCACTTCCGGTTATAGTGCATCTGCTTGCCGGCTTTCAACGCCTCCTGCCTTCTCTGTTCGAGCTCCTCGGGAGAGCAGTAGCAGTAATATGCCTTCCCCTCATCGAGCAGTCTCTGCACGGAGGCGTGGTAAATGGCAAACCTGTCGGTCTGGCGGAACGGCCCCTCATCCCAGTCGAGGCCGAGCCATTCCATCCCGTCAATGATCGCATCGATGTACTCGTCTGTTGACCGTGTTCTGTCGGTGTCTTCAATCCTGAGGATGAACGTCCCTTTGCTGTGACGTGCAAAAAGCCAGTTGAAAAGCGCGGTCCGCGCGCCGCCGATATGAAGATATCCCGTAGGACTGGGAGCAAATCTGACCCGTATAGACACCGATTATCCCTTGCAGTTTTTGAATATCATACCACATTCTTTGTATAATATTTCATGTGGTTTCTAAGGGTTTTTGCGCTGGTTAGGATTCGCACAAGCACGATAAAGAAGAGTTGTCCGTAATACAAAAGAGTGTATAAAGTTGACTTGATAAAGAGGAAACCTTTAATATTAAGTTAACAAAAGACGATACAATGGTAAGGAGCTACCATGTTTGAGAAATTTACAGAACGGGGCCGAAAGATCATCATCTACGCAAAGGAAGAGGCCGAGCGGAGACAGAACGAATATCTGGGAACCGAGCATGTCCTCCTCGCGCTTCTGCGAGACCAGAATGGTCTTCCGGTCATGATCCTGAAAAAGATGGGGCTTTCCGTCGAGGAAATCCGCATCGAGGTTGAACGGAACCTCCCTCTCGGCACAAATCTTCTCACCTTCGGCGACATTCCCTTTACTCCCCGGGCCAAGAAAGTGCTCGAACTCGCGGTTGAAGAAGCCCGTCTTCTCGGACACAACTATATCGGGAGTGAACATCTCCTCCTCGGGATCATCCGCGAGGACGAGGGAATCGGCGGCAAGATACTGAGGAACCTCGGCGCCAATCTCCTCGGTGCGCGGCAGCTCACGATCAACCTCTCGATGAATACCCAGCCCAACGCGCGGGAAAAGAGAAGCTCGACACCGGCGCTCGATGAGTTCGGCCGCGACCTCACGGCGATGGCGCGGGAAGGCAAGCTCGATCCGGTCATCGGCAGGGAGGACGAAATAGAACGTCTTCTCCAGGTGCTCGGAAGACGCATCAAGAACAACCCGGCAATCATCGGGGAACCGGGGGTCGGGAAGACCGCAATTGTCGAAGGACTTGCCCAGAAAATCATGACCGGCGATGTTCCCGAGGCTCTGATCGGGAAACGGATCATCTCCCTCGACCTCGGAGCGCTCATTGCCGGCACGAAGTACCGGGGCCAGTTCGAAGAGCGGCTCAAGGTCGTGATGCGCGAGATAAAACAGTCCGACAACATCATCCTCTTCATCGATGAGCTCCATACCCTCATAGGAGCGGGCGCTGCAGAGGGATCGGTCGATGCATCGAGCATGCTGAAGCCCGCCCTTTCACGGGGAGAGATCCAGTGCATCGGCGCCACCACGCCCGACGAGTACCGGAAATATATCGAAAAGGACGGCGCGCTCGAGAGGAGATTCCAGCCGATCCATATTCAGCCGCCGACGGTAGAAGCGACGGTCGATATCCTCAAAGGACTCAGATCCAAATACGAGACGCACCATCGCGTCAAGTTGTCGGACGAAGCGGTGGTTTCCGCCGCGAAGTTTTCCGACCGCTATATCTCCGACCGGAACCTGCCCGACAAGGCGATCGATGTCATTGACGAGACCGGATCGAGGATCAGGCTCACTAAGCATACGCCCCCGCAGGAAATGCGGTCCATCGAGCAGGATCTTCTCCGCCTCTCAAAGGAAAAGGGCCTCTACCTCAAGCTCCACGACCTCGAAAAGGCTGCATCGGCCCGCGGCGAGGAGGAGAGACTCAGAAAGATATACGATGATCTCAACAAGAAATGGAGGGACAACCTGAACAAGGAGATCCCGGTGATCGAAGAGGAGGACATCGCCTACACTGTTTCGAAGATGACCGGAATCCCCCTCTTCAAACTCGAGCAGAAGGAATCCGAGAAGCTTCTCCATATGGAAGATGACATCCACAAGAGGATCATCTCCCAGGAGGAAGCGATCAAGATGGTGAGCCATTCGATCAGGAGATCGAGGGCCGGTTTCAAGAGCAGGAAGAAACCGATCGGGTCGTTCTTCTTCCTCGGGCCGACCGGCGTTGGCAAAACAGAGCTCGCAAAAGCTCTCGCGGAATTTCTTTTTAATGATGAGAGCGCCCTCGTGAAGATCGATATGTCGGAATATATGGAGCGGTTTAATGTCTCCAAACTCACCGGCGCGCCTCCCGGTTACGTGGGGTATGAGGAGGGCGGCCAGCTGACCGAAAAGATCAGGAAGAAGCCCTATTCGGTGATCCTCTTCGACGAGATCGAAAAGGCGCACCCCGATGTTTTCAACATCCTGCTCCAGGTGCTCGATGAAGGCATACTCACCGACAGCTACGGCAGGAAGGTCGATTTCAAGAACACCGTCATCATCATGACGTCGAACCTCGGAGCACGGATCATCGAGAAGGCGACGCCCCTCGGTTTCCACCGCGACAGTTCGCAGGAATCCTATATCAAGATCAAGGAGAATGTTTTGAACGAGCTCAAGAAGACATTCAACCCCGAGTTTCTTAACAGGGTAGACGAGATCGTGGTCTTCCATCCGCTCGACAAGGAACATCTCCATGCGATCATCGACCTGCTCGTCGAGGAAGTGAACAGGCAGCTCATCGAGAACGAGATATCGATCGAGCTTGATCCGGAGGTCAAGCAGTGGCTCGTTGAAAAGTACTACCAGCCGAGCTATGGCGCACGTCCCATGAGAAGGGCGCTCCAGCGTGAGATTGAAGATCCCCTGTCGGAGGAATTGCTCAAGGGGAGGTTCAAGGGAGCGGCGAAGATCAGAGTGGTCCTTGAAGACGCTCATCCGGCATTCATAGAGGTTGAAGAACCCGAGCTCCTCGCGGCCGGATTGAATTAAGATTTTCACCCTGCCGGTTGTTCGCTTTCAGGCCGGCAGTCGAGAGAAAGACGTGAAAGAAACTCCCCTCACAGGGAGTTTCTTTTGTGTACTCAAACCGAGGGGTTATACATGAAAAAGAAGGCTGTCATTCTGCTCGTCGCTGTCGTTGTTCTCGGCCTCATCTCAACGATCCTCCTCATCATCATGAAGCCCGGGAAAATGGAAATCGCGGTGGGTAAACCCACGCCTGCTTTTTCACTTCGCAACGGAGATGGAAATATCGTGTCATCGGAACAGTTCAAGGGAAAGGTCATGGTCCTCCATTTTTGGGCCACCTGGTGCCCTCCCTGCATCGCCGAAGTACCCTCGATGGCAAAGTTCTATCAGAGATATGCATCGAATGACAAGGTCAAGTTCTTCTTTGTCCTCTTCCAGGACTCGCGGGCGAACGCGTACGATTTTTTCAGGAGTGCCGGGGTCACCCTGCCCCTCTCCTTCGATCAGAACAACAAGACCGCGCATTCCTTCGGCGTTACCGGTGTTCCCGAGACATATGTCATCAACAGGGATGGAATCCTTGAGCAGAGAATCATCGGATCAGCAGAGTGGGAAACGCCCGATGCAGAGGACTTTTTCAACCGACTCCTGAGCTTCTAGCATGATTTCATGGGAATCCCGAAGGAAACCACAGAGAAGGCCATCCTCTTTTCCGGTCTTCTCTTCACCGGCATTGATCATCTTGGGACAGCGGTTGGCCACCTCCAGCAGGAATTCGGAACGATAATCCTCGAATCACCGGTCCTCGACTGGCCATATTCATCCTTCTACAGAGAAGAACTCGGAGAAGGGATCAAGAGAAAACTGATTCTCTTCGAGCGGCGGATTCGCCCTGAAACCATCGCCGATATCAAACTTCTCACCAATGGAATCGAATTAGAACTATCTCATAAAGGGAAAAGAACGGTCAACATCGACCCCGGCTACATCACCCTCTCCAAGATCGTCCTCGTCACGACGAAGAATTATTGTCACCGTATCTATCTCGGGAAGGGGATCTACGCGGAGGTCACCCTTTACTTCAAAAACGACACCTATCACCCCACAGAATTCACCTACCAGGACTACAAGCAAAAGGAGTATATTGATTTCTTCTTGAAGGCGCGTGAGTTCTTGAAATAGGCATGCGGGAGCCGAGAGCATTGATTTGTCGACTTTCCGCACTGTCATTCATTACAATATGTGGAATCTACGTCGGGAAAGGAGAGAACAGTGGAGAAATCGAGGTTCAAACCGCTCCTCATCGGCATCGTTATCGGACTTCTCGCGGGACTCTGGTTGGGGATCAATATCGGCCGTGACAAACCGCTCTTCAGCAATCCCCTTTCGACACAGAAAATCGAGAAAGCCATCGTTAGATCGGGAGAGAAGGCTATTGATGAAACCGGAAAGGCGATTGAGGAGACCGGCAAGGCGATCCGCGAGACCGCAAAGTAAAAGCGTCTATTGCCTTCCCTGCCGTGGCCGTTCAGCAGTCACCAGTCACTTATACACGGCAACCTTCATCTGTTTTTCACTGGAATCTCAAAAAGAGGTGTGGTTTGACATGTCTAATTCGATGAGTTGACTTGACATGCCAAATCTCGGTAGGTTATTCTCGCCTTGAAAATCCTAGAGAAAGGAGGGAAAGATTCATTTCTTTGAGTAGCTTAATTTCACTCTATTAGAAAGGGAGGAAGTATGAAAAAGATGCTTTTGCTGTCGGCTTTCATTACTTGTCTCATAATACCTTCTTTTTCCATGGGGGAGAGTATCCACCCATGGCCAATGTAC
>JBLNHB010000250.1:0-10137 GCA_050268805.1 bacterium
GCTCACCAGGTCCCGCTCAAGCTCTCTCCCGTGGAGGAGAATGCCCAGGTTCATCGTCTCGATGGAGCATCTCCAGAGGTAATCGAGAATCGGCCCGATGCCGAGGGGGTCTCTTCCCTCCTGTTTGAGGAAGCGGGTAATTGCGCGGTAGAGAGCGTTTTCGACCCGTGCAGTTTCCATCGCATCGATCCGGACGCCGGTGAATCGCTGGATGAGAGGGCCCACAGCGAACAGATCCCCGGCATCGAGGATGTCCCTCATGCGCTCCTCCGCAATACTCCCGCCGGGAGTGAAAACCGCCGGAGCCTTCATGTTCAGTTTCAGGTGTTTATAGAGCTTTAAGATATTCCGGGAATCAATGATGCGGATAAAGAACCTTTTCATGAGCGGATGGAGATTTGTGTTCATGGTATGCACAAGGTATCTCTCCGTTATCCGCTGCTCCACCCCCCGCAGCCCCTCGTCATCGAGAATCTCCCTGAGTCCGCTGAAATTCTCGGAAAGCGAACGAAAGATACGCTCGATTCCGTCAACAGCCGTGGGAATATCTTCGCTTTTCATCAGAACGGCCTTCAACGACTGGGAAAGCAGGCTCAGGGAGAGGAGTTCATCGAGTCTCCCCGCTGTCCTGTCCTCGGCGTGCCTGAGGCAGATGAAGAGGGTTCTCAGTTCCGAATACACGAAGAACGGCCGGAAGATCTCCCGGAGTTCTCCGTTCATCTGACTATAGACCCAGCGGTATTCCCTGATAAGCCGGCGCCAGATACCCTCGGGGGTTTTTTCGAGCGCAAGACCGCGGTATCGGCCCGAGGAGACATTCTCGAGAGAGCCGATGTCGAGGAGCATGCTTTTCCAGTCCCTGATGAGCTGTGATCTCTTGGATCTGATCCGGGTGAGAAGGTACTCTGTGGGATATCCCCGGTCCTCGGTCCTCTCAAGCAATTCCACGCGTCGCAACCTCCTCGTACAGGTCTTTCAGCATGGACGGGAGAATCTCTTCCCATGCACGCTCCAGTCTCTTTTCGAACGTATTGACGATCCGCATCTTTCCTCCCTCGATCGCGACATCCACGCCGCCGGTGATCGCCGCGTCAGGGACGACCTCTGCAGCGGGAAAGAATTCCTCGGCGAGGGTCCGGTCTCCGGGATTCACCCGCACTGTTTTCCACGGGAGCGGCGGGAGTTCCTTCACGAGCGAGGAGAAGATATCCCGGTACCCTTCATCCCTGAGCTGTTTGAGCGAAGAGAGGGTCAGAGAAAAAAACCGTTCCGAGGTTCTCTTCTCTGCAGTGAGCCGTGCCACCCGGACCCGATTGCCGGCCTCTGAGAGAATTTTCATGCTCTTCTCCCGCTCCTCAACAGCCTGACGGACCTTCTGTTCCTGACGGGCTCCCTCAATCTTCCGTACTACTTCATCCCTGATTCTCTGCGCTTCGGCCTCCGCATCCCTGCGGACCGCAATGAACCTCTCATTTGCGGTCTTGCGAAGCGATTCTATCAGCTCGCGGCTCCCCATGCCGGTTAACGGAGGAGAATCATGGTCGCTACAACGAATCCGAGAATCACCATGGTTTCGGGGATCGCGAGCAGGATGATGATGGTACCGCTCAGCTCCGGTTTTTCAGCGAGCGAACCGGCGCCGGCTGCACCGATTTTCGACTGCGCCCATGCTGTTGCGATTGCGGAGAGACCCATGGCCAGTGCCGCGGCAAAGGCAGCGAGAACTTTTTCATCCATATCCATTCCTCCTTTTCTGTGTGCTGACGTACAACCGTACAATTTACAGTGTTCTGTTCAGAGGTTCAAATTTTCTTCCGCCGTGTTCGATGAACTTGCTGAAAAACTCGACGTAATGGAGACGTAATGAGTGTATCGTCGGTGAAAAGACACCGAGGATGATGTTCAGGAGGTGGAGGAGTCCCGCCACAGCGATGCCGACCACGATATTGCCTATCAGGCCGGCGAGCTGGTTTGCGACATAGGCGAGGAGTACCGAGGTGAGGCCGATGGCCATGATTCTGACATAGGAAATGATGTTGCCGACGCTCTTGAGGAACTCAAGGGGCGCGAGCAGCCCGCCGGTGAAGAAGAGGAAAGGAATGAGAAAGAGGATACCGATAATGACCGGCCGTTTCAGGAGTTCCGGGAGAAAACCGAAAAAGGAGGCGAGAACCGCTATGAGACTGAGGATAAGGGCTATGCTCAGGAGCTTATGGACAGCCTCCTTCAGTTCGTTCTTCTTGAAGGCCGCAATGGCACCGAGCAGAAACCCCAGGACGATATGGGTCGTCCCGACAGCCAGGGTGAAATAGATCATCGGTATAACGGCCGTTCGCCGGTCGACCCAGAGCGGCTTGAGCCCGAAGAGATGGTGGGGGAGTTCGCCGAAAAATTCACCGAAGAGGATCCCGAAGAAGACCGCATACCCCGAGCATATGAGCAGGATATGGGCGGCATCGCGGACAGCCCCCGTCCTTCTGGATTTCATCATGAGAAAAAATGAGCCGATGGCGAGAAGCAGGCCGTATCCTGCATCGCCGAGGATCATGCCGAAAAACACCGGGAAGAATATCCCGATAAACGGCGTCGGATCATAGGAGGTGTACGCCGGGAGCGGGAGGAGCCTGGTGAAAACTTCAAAGGGCTTGAAGTAGGGCGGATTCTGGAGGATGATGGGGATCCGTTCCATATCTTCTTCATGGATCTCCTTCTCCTCAAGGAGCACGCGCTCTCCGAATGCTGCGGTCAGTCTCTTTCCGAGCTTCTCGATATCCCTGCTCGGCATCCATCCGTTGATGAAAAAGCACAACCTCGTCTCGAAGGCAGAGGCCGTAGTGGTGATCAGAGCGAGCCGGTCATCGATCCATTCTTTTACCTTCTGATAGATGGGTATCCATCTCCTGGCAAAGCAATCCATCTCTTCATCGATGACCTGAATCTCGGCGGTCACTTCGCCGATGCGGTTATTCACATAGGTCACCTTCTCCAGAAAGGAGAGGCCGCTAAAGGACGGGGGGAAGGTGAGTTCCGGGACATGTTCGTCGCTCAGGGATTTCTTCACCCGATCGGCGACCTCTTTTTCGACCGTGATTAATCCTACGAGGGACCCATCCTCGGCAGTCTCGGTAATAAGCCCGTAGCGCCAATCCGTGATCCGGGATATCGCTTCCCGCAGCCGGTCGACCATGGTCGGGTCCTGGATTGTGAGGCCGATGAAGTCGAGGTCAGGGGTCTCGAGAGTGGTGCCGAGAAGGGTCGTGAGCGTACCGAGGAATATGGAGTAGCGGCTGAGGTCGGACCGCTCCTTCTGGAGCGCGTCCCGCCGTTGCGCCAAATCGGCGGCGCGGACAGTGTGCTTCTGGATCGTTTTGGAGATGACATCGATGATCGCAAGGGGTTCGATATAGCTCTTTCTCACCGGCGTCTTCGGGAGACAGGAGAAGAGTTCCTCGATCTTCAAACGGAGGTCTTCAAGGAAAAGCCGCTCAACCGCTGTTTTCTCATCGGGCGAGAAAGCCCGGATATCATCCTCGTGGCCTTTCTCGATGAACCCGACCGTGGCAGGTTCTATATGGAAAATTCGGAGTTCACGCAGGAGTGAGAGGACATCCTGAAGCAGTGTCTTTTCACCGACGATCTCGACTTTCGACATCTTGACGATCATGATATCACCGTGGGAGGATGCGGCGTATGTGCTTCATCACGATCCTGTTCAGGATTTCATCAGGGACCTGTCCAAGACGTCCGGCTTTTTCCTCTGCCTCCCTGAGGATCACCGAAGCCTTTGCTTCGGCATCATGGACCGCCTGTGCGAGTGCCTCGGTGTATGCTCCCTGTAATTTTTCTCTTTCCTGGTTGAAGGTTTCCTCAGCCTCTTTCTTCACCGCTTCGAGCCATTCCTGGGTCTTTGCGCGCTCGAGTTCGAGAGATTTATGAATTTCCTTTTCTACCTCGATGACTTCGTTGAGGATGTCCTTCTCCATGTACCATTGTAGCAAGAAAAGCCGCGGGTATCCACAAATTCTTGCCGTAAGGGATCAGAGTTGCAAGAAACTTAAATTCACCAATAAGTTGAAAATCTTTTCTCGGACATTGGATGAAGGTTTAAGGAATACTGTTTTCTATTTCTTGAAGGGCTCAAACTTCCGTCCGCCGGGTTCAACAAATTTGCTGAAGAATTCAACATAGTGGAGACGGAGGGAGTGAATAGTCGGAGAGAATACGCCGAGGATGATGTTGAGGAGATGGAGGGCGCTGGCGACCATGATCCCGATGGCGATGTTCCCCGTCAATCCGGCGAGGCGGTTAGCGACAAAGGCGAGAAGCACCGAGGTGAGGCCGATGGCCATGATCCTGACATAGGAGATGATGTTGCCGATATTCTTCATGAGTTCGAGAGGCGCCAGAATTCCCCCGGTAAAGAACAGGAAGGGGATGATGATGAGAATGATCATGATGATCGGCCGGGTGAGGAGCACCGGGAAAAAGCCGGCAAATGACGCGAGTACCGCGATGAGGCCGAGGATGACCGCGATGTGTAATAGTTTGGCGATAGCCTCCCGCTTTTCTCTTTTTCTGAAAGCGGTGATCGATCCGAGGACGAGGCCGAGAAGGATATGCATGGCGCCGAGGGCGATGGTGAAAGAGAGCATGGGGATGATTGCGGTGCGCCGGTCGACCCAGAGCGGCTCGAGACCGAAGAGGCGGGACGGGAGGTCGCCGAAGAATTCACCGAAGAGGATGCCGAAAATGATCGCATAGAATGATGACACCAGAAGGATTTTCGCACCTGCCGAGACAATCTCCTTGTGCCTGAATCTCTTCCTGAGAATGAGGGCGATGACGGCGAGGGCGAGTCCGTATCCCGCGTCGCCGAGAATGATCCCGAAGAAAAGGGGGAAAAAAATACCGATGAAGGGTGTGGGGTCATAGGAGGAGTATGCAGGGAGCGGCAGGAGCCGCGTGAAGAGTTCAAAGGGCTTGAAGTAGGGCGGGTTCTCGATCACGCTCGGGATCCGTTCAAGATCCTGCTCCCGGAATTCCTTTTCCTCGATCACCACCCGCTCACCGAAGGCATTTTGCAGGCTCCGCATGAGACGCTCGATATCATGGGAAGGGATCCAGCCATGAATGAAAAAACACATCCGTGTCTGGAGCACCGATGCCGCCGCCCTGAGGATCGTCAACCGCTCATCGATCCAGTCCCTGACGCTCTGATACAGGGGTGCCCAGCGCATGCACAGGTTTTTCATCTCAGTGGTTATTCCCTCGATTTCGGAGAGAAGCCCGGAGGTCTTGTCTTCGAGGTACGCGATCTTCCCCGACAGACTGAGGCTGCTGAAAGAGGGAGGGAAACTCATTTCAGGAACCTGCTCCTCAGTGAGGGCCCTGCTCACCGCTTCGGTGACATTCTTGTCCACGGTAATGAGTCCTGTGAGGGTGCCGTCACCGGCAGGGACCGTCAAGAGTTTGAATTTATCATCCGTCAGGAGTGAGAGCACTTTCTTGAGCCGTTCCACGGCGGTCTGGTCTTTCAGGGTCAGACCGATCACATCAAAATCAGGGGGAACCGGAGAGTCTTTGAAGAGCGATTCGATGGTGTCCAGGAAACCGATGTATCGTCCGAGTTCGGTGATCTTTATTTTTGCTTCGGCTCTTCTCTTCTTGAGCTGCCGGCAGGCGGCAAGGTGTTTTTCGATCGTGTAGGATATGGTTCCGATAATGGAGCGCGGCTCGATATAGCTCTTCCTGACTGGTAGTTTGGGGAGGTGCGAGAAGAATTCATCGATCTTCTTCCGCAGGTCTTCAAGGAAAAGCCGTTCGAAGGCGGTTTTTTCATCGGCAGGGAGGGGTCTCATGAACTCCTTGAGTTCCTCTCCTGCAGCCTCTTCTCCCGGGGGTTCGAGTTGAAATACTCCCATCTCCTGGAGCAGGGAGAGGACATCCCGGAGGAGATTCTTTTCCCCAACGATTTCGACTTTTGACATTCGCGCGATCACGGCATCGCTCCGCCATCGGGGATTTCTGAGTATCTTCTTCTCACTCCATTGTATCAGACTACACCTTGAATGGTAAGAGCAGAAGAGAAACAGTGATAAGGAGAGAGGAAGACAGCCGGAGGGGATGAGATCATGCCCATCCCCCCGAAAGAGAATCCTACTTCTCAAAATTCAGTTTCTTCGTCGCCTTGAACACGTCGAGGGTGACGCTCCCTGAAGGCATATAGATGAGCTTCACTTCAACGTCGGCATTCTTGGTTTCCGCAGGGAGTTCGGTCACGAAACGCTCCCGTGTTGTCTTCCGTGGCGGAAGGGTAAGGTCAGCGATCTCCTTGATCTGCCACGCACCCAGCCGGTGGTCGCCGTCAAGGTCGAGACCGATTTCCCAGTACTCTTTCTTTGCGATGTTCACGACGGTCCCCGTGTCTGTTTTTGCGGTCACTTCCAGGACCAGCTTTGCAGACCAGAGTCAGCCGTCGGGTATCCGGTGCCCTGCCTTGTTGCTGAGGCCGATGTCAACAATGGTGGTGGGTATCCATTTCCCGGGAGTGAGTTTTATGCCCATCGCCTGGAAATCGACCTCGACACCCTCCTTCACAATTTCCGCCTGATAGGCGCCCGGGAAGGTATGCCCCCGGTCTTTCTTCTTCATGTGGCAGTCCTGGCAGGTCTCTGAACCGCCGTTTCCACGGTATGCGTCCTGATAACTGCCATAGAGGGTGTTGCAGCCGATTATGTCGCCGTCAGGAGGAGTGAAAATCCCATGGCACTGCCCGCAGTAGATCGCGGTTGTGATGACCGCCGTTTTTTCCGTCGGATGAGCAGGAGAGGATTTTCCGGTCGGGCCGTAATAGACGCCTTTCCTGGGAGCGCCCTTGAGGTTCTTCTCAATGGAGATCTTGGTGTTGTGACAGATGATGCAGTTCACATTCAGTTTCGCAAGCTCCTTCTTTGCCGTGGCCTTCTTGGCCTCATCCTTTTCGTCTACGGCAGTCACGATGAGCTGGGCAACATCCTTGATGAGGCCGTCGGAAGCCTCATGGAGCTGGGGCGCATGGCAGTCCATGCACCGCATGATGTTTTCCTTGGTTACCGGTTTGTTCCACTCCTTGCCGAGACCGAGGACGATAAAATTCCTCATCCCCCCAAGGGAATGGACAACCGACTGAGAATGAAACGAAATCTTCCACTGGTCATGGATTTTAGCGTGGCAGGATTTGCAGGACTCATCGGAATATGCTTTTGCAAGCTCATCGATGGTCTTATACTCTCCGCACACCGCGACCGGCAAGGCGAGAACGGCGATGAAAAGAACAATGATCAGAAATTTCATATGCCCCCCTTCTTTTTGGTGTTTGAAAAAAGAAAAGAATGCTCCCCCGGCTGTTCCCGGATGTCCCACCTCCCTTCTCTATGAAC
Organism: bacterium; assembly: GCA_050268805.1. Lineage (GTDB taxonomy): Bacteria > Nitrospirota > Thermodesulfovibrionia > Thermodesulfovibrionales > BMS3Bbin05 > JBLNHB01. Next base: position 7,419 of record JBLNHB010000250.1, read on the forward strand.
CGCCATCATCACGGAGAAACAATAGTGCCGCTCATAGTCAGTGTGAAAAGCCGGCTGGGAAAGGATCCCTTGGATGTTCCTCCTTCCGGAGCATCGTGCATTTATCTAAACAATAGCAGCAAATAGGGGAGTAGTCAATCGAGGAGAGGCTTTTGACCACCGGTATTCACAGGATTCTCCGTGCCGTATGATACCGGCAGGAGAAGGGAGTCGGTTCACGGCATGAAGCAGAGAGGACAAAGGTTGCTTTTCGATCCGGGCAGAGAGTTTTTTTTGCACGTGGTGCGAGAGGGGGGAGTCGAACCCCCAGGGGTTGCCCCATCCCGCAATCATGAACATCTTTGTATCAGGTGGTGGGCGAGAGAGGATTCGAACCTCCATGGGTTTCCCCACGCGGTCCTAAACCGCGCGCGTCTGCCATTTCGCCACTCGCCCAGCAACAAGAGCGCGGGACGCGTCTGCCAGTTCCGCCACTCTCGCTGGATGAATTGTAAAGGATTCTTCAGAGGCGGGTCAAACCATTCCGATTCGGTCTGCTGACGAGCTCGGATACCGCAACTCGTTCCCTGTCCAAAGGCAGCATGTCGAGAATTGTGATACAATTGAGTTGCCGGCAAACGAATTGAGTCATGGGGATTGCATATATGGCTGACCTGGAAAGCATATTGGTGCGGATCGAAGGGAAGAAGACCGATTACCGTGATTATGATTTTACCCGAAATGAATATAGCGCTCTCATGACGTTTTTCGATCTTGCGCAGGAGTACGGCACCATTGAAGAGTTCTCCAATCTCTGTGTCGCGATTCCGAAAAGCTTTTTTAACTGCGAAGCCCGTCTCTTTCTCATGCATCCGATGCTCAACGACTTTGCCCTCGCCGCTGCAACGGAAAACAGGTGGAGCGAACTGCAGAAGCCCGCTCCTGCCGATGTGCGGCCGCAGGAGCGGCCCTATCGCACGGCGCGGGGGAGCCTTGTGTTGACTATACGGGGGAAACGGGAGCTCATCGACCAGCTCCCGTTCGCTACAAAGGGTGACGTGATCGGGCTGCTCGAAATCTATCCGACGGATGCGATCGATGCCCATTGCGAGCTTTTCTTCGAGAAGTTCGCGAACCGGGTCGGATACCGGATCCACAACAAGTTCCTTGCCCAGAAAAATATCGAGCATCTCAGTTTCATCCGTTCCCTCGTTGCGGATATCGAGCACAACGTGATTGTGCCCAACATGGTCTACAAGCTCTTTCTGAGACGGCTTAAGGGAAAGGTGAAAAAGAACAAGGAGATCGAGGAGGTCTGCGCAGAGTCTCTGGGGGAAGGGAAACATGATCTGTCTCTTGTTGAAAGACTCCAGAAAGAACTGTCTGATGTCAATCGCGGGCTGGTGATGGAGCTCGAGAACCTCGAGAAGCACTACAATAACATGAGCCTCTTCATCGAGACCCTTTTCCGGAAGAGCCACTTCGACCAGGGGCGGCTGACCCTTCGGACCAAGCCCTGCAATATGCTGAAGGATGTTGTGGAGCCCCAGCTTGAGCGGTATCTTGAGCAGATGAGAGAAGCGGGGATATCGGTTGACGACCGGATGAGCGGTATTCCCGAAGCAGAGATCATTAATGTTGTTGATGTCGGTTTGATTTCTCAGGTCTTTGCCAATCTCTTTTCGAACGCCCTGAAATACTCCCAGGAAGTCGAGATCTTCGGAGAGAACAAGAAATACATCGCCTACGGCCATGAGATCCTGAAGGACTACTTCGGACACGGCAAGGATGGAGTCAAATACAATGTCTTCAGCACCGGCCCGCATATTCCGGTGGAAGAACGGGGGAATCTCTTCAAGGAGGAGTTCCGCGCTTCCAACGCGCTCAACAAACCGGGCACCGGGCACGGGCTTGCATTTATCAAGAATGCGATCGAGATTCACGGCGGGGTGGTTGGGTACGAGGCGACGGACTACGGGAACAATTTCTACTTCGTCCTGCCCCGGTGAGGAGGAAACGGAATGAAAAGGAACGATTATCTCATGGTCCTGCTCATGAGTGCTGCCGTCTTAATTCTTGTTGCCGGATGTGAGAAAAATCCGGTCGAAAAATCCGGTGATGCTCTCATCAACGCCTACGAGCGGTCAAAGAGAGCAGGGGACGCAGCGACGCTCGATGCAATGAACCGTTCAGTCCAGACGTATCGCGCCTCCTATGGAAAGAATCCCGGAAGCATTGAAGAACTCGAACACTTTATGGGATCTCAGGTGGATCACGAAAAATTCGAGTATGATGCCGAAACCGGCGCGGTGGGCCTCAGGAAATAATCCATCGGGGCACTTTATTCATGCATTTTCCCTCTCAATGAGCGGGCATGGCTCCAAAATTTTTTGAAATCGATGAGGTATTTTAATTTCATGAAGGTCTGCTTTCATGGTGAATGCATCACACCGTGTGTACCACGCTCTTATTAAGAGTTTACATCACGGTATCGATGCAAAAAATTTTATTGCTACACCCGCTCATAGTTGTGCACTGTGGGTTATAGCTGCCGGATTGAGTACCCTTTCGGTCTCAACAATTCGATGATGCTCTTCTTGCCGACGAGGTGGCCTGCCCCGACAACTATGAAACACGTCCTCTCTGTTTTGAGGAGGCCCTCTATCTTTGACGCCATCCCCTCATTTCGCTTGTAGATAATTTTTTCATAGACCGGTTCGATTGCCGGATCAGCCTTCAC
>JBLNHB010000251.1:0-3493 GCA_050268805.1 bacterium
ACGCCCGGGGTGCCGTTTATGTCGTCGATGATACCGTCGCCCGGTCCAGGGAGGTTGTCCTGGTACAGGCAGACCTGCACCCGGGGGATGCCGGGCTCCCAGGTCTCGGCTGCTGCATAGCGGGGATCATTCTCGGCCCGGGTGACTGTGTAAAAGACGATGCCGGCGATGCCGCCGTTTTGTCCTGGTCCATAGGTCGCTTTCCCCCAGTCGATCAGGTTTGTCTGTCCGAGGAAAAGGTGCATTGCCTGAAGCAGGACAGGACCGGTTTCGGTCCGGTAGCCGATGGTTCCATTGACATTGAACGGATCGAGAGGATTCTGAGGCTGGAGCACCTTGTTGCCGTTGGCAGGCCAGTTGAAGTCTGTGATCTGCCCGCCGTAATCGACTGCGGTGGTCGTGCCTGTTGCCTTGAACCGTGCAAAGTCGACCTCCGTGATGAGCCACTTGAAGAAGGGGAAGACCTCTGCGAATTCATATTCTCCGGAGATGTCCGTCGGCTGGAATTGATAGATCGAGCCGTCCCGGAACCGGATGTTGATGTTCTGCCCCATGATGCCGGTTTCGCCTGTGTCGCGGATGCCGTTCTGATTTGCATCATAGAAGACGGTCCCCTCAAGGGTGCCGAACCAGCGAAAGGCCAGGACGTCTCCAAGGTTTACTGATTCCCCTGTGCCCCCTCCGGGAGGGACCGTGACGGTACGGAAACCAAAGAGATAATCGAGAGGCTTGTCCCAGTGAACGAGCTGGTAAGTGCCCGGAGGCACGTTATTGATTTTGAAATACCCTGTAGCAGGGTCACAGGGAGCCGCGTACAGGCCGGCCGGCTGCGTTCCCGGTGTGGCCACGGGATCGTTCAGACCGACCCAGCATTCCCCTACAGGCGGTCCGGGGAAGTACCCTTGCAGTGTCGGAGGCCGGGAAAAGTGGTTCAGGCGCAGGGTTCCCTCGATCGAGCCGGTGAAGCCACTCCGGTCGACATAACCGGGGCTCCCCGGAGAGATGTTCCATGGCAGCACATTGACCGACTGTCCTGAGATCACCGATTCTGTAACAGGACTCACTTTGACAAAGCCGAAATTGACATGACTGAAGCCCTGACCGAATCCTTCGATAAAGAGCGTGGGCTCGTTCGCCTTAACCCATGCGTCAATGACGGGTGTGCCCTCGATGGTGGTGGTCTGGACCCAGACTATCGGGATGCCGTTATCGTCAAACTCCGGCGCCACTGCCGTGACCCCGTACTTGCCGGGAGCGATGTATTTAATCATGGCCTCCCCGACCTTTAGATTATACGGGTTCTTGACCGGATCGTTGACATCATTCACCGTCATGGTGGTAATAACGCCGTTCCCCAGTTGAGCGGGGATAGGATTTCCGTTAGCGTCGGTAATGAAGTCTCCGAAGGGGTTCTGCTGGTAGGTCGTGCCCAGGGGGTTGCCGAAAACATCCTGCATGACCTTACCCCCGGCGTCGGATATGGTGATGCTGACCCTGCCGAGCCCACCCCTCAGGGGGGGCGGGTTGGGGACGGCTTCGCCGCCAAGGCCGCCGTCGTGTTCATCCCACATATTATTGATCGGGTTATGATCGATATGGGCAAAAATGGAAATCTGGGCTGTAGGTAGAGGATGCCGGTGTACCCACACTGTAACCGAACCCTGCCCCACTGCCACAGGGGCGCCGCTCAGGGAGTAAAGCTCATTGGGGAGCACCGTGACGAAGTACCGTGTGGTATCAGGGACATTTACCGATGCATTAAAAGTGGAGGATGCGCCCGAAGCTACCACCGGTGCATAACTGTTGTGTATGTCGAGACCGATGCTGGGCGGGTTGACCTGAACCGTGTACGGGATGGTCAGGGTTGTGTTGTCCTCCTCGACCAAGTACCGGAATCCGGTCACGGGAGCATTGGTCTCACTATCGAGAACAGTCACCGTGAATGCATCGAGCTGAGCATGAGCGAGGAGCAAAACCATGAGAAAAAAAGCTGTCAGGCTCCATTTCAAGGAGCTTGTCAGAAAACTGCCTGTGCCGCTTTTCATACACATTCCTCCTTTTGGATATAGTGAATAAAAAAGACAAGACAAATTTGCTTTCACATCCTGTGTATTCATCATTTTATCTCATAAATTTTGGGGTGAAAATCGGGCTCTCTCTGATTTCTTTGTCGGATATTGAGAAAAATCGTATCAGTGTTAGTACATAGGGTGCACTATCGATCCGACTGATCCGACTGCCCTCCTCTATCCTGATTTCCATCAAAAGGGAGACATGAGACACTGGTTGTGTTTATCAAAATGTTTTTTAAAGGATCTGCTATATTTTTTGCATGCCGAAAGCCCTCATGCAATCCGCAGAAACCCTTATTTTACAGGAGGTAAAACTATTGGTAATCATTGCAAGTAAGACCCACTGGACCAGAAAATGAAAGGGGGAAAAGAAGCCTTTCTTTATGATGGCAAAAGTCGGTAGCGATAGTCTCTTTGAGCAGATACCCTTTGGGTATGGTCCGGCATCAGATATAACCCTTGCGAATAGCGTACTTCACGAGGTCTGCCGTCTTTTTGAGCTTCAATTTTTCCATCATGTTGCAGCGGTGACACTCCGCGGTTCGGACACTGATGGCGAGAAGATCGGCAATCTCCTTGTTCGATTTCCCTTCGGCGACCAATTTCAATATCTCCCGTTCACGGGTCGTCAGCCCATCAGCTCCACCGGAGGGTCTCAGATCGCCTCTTCGCGCCTGCGCCCAGGCGTTGACCAGACAATCAGAGAGGCGGGGCGAAATATAAATTGTCCCTCGCCGAATCTTCTCAATGGCCACAAAAAGTTCTGTATCCGCATCTTCTTTGAGCAGGTAGCCGTCGGCTCCGGAAGCGACTGATTGAGAGAGATATTCTTCATCTTTGTGCATCGTAAGGATCAGAATTTTGACATCGGGATGAATCGCCCTGATTTCTCTGATCGCCTCAATCCCGCGGAGATTCGGCATAGAAATGTCGAGAATCACCATGTCGGGAGTCACTGTTTTCATAAGCCTGAGGAGTTCAAGCCCGTCCCCTGCTTCCCCAACCACCTCCATACCGTCATTTTTTACAAGGATCTCCTTTAAGCCCTTTCGAAGCAGGACATGATCGTCAGCCAGTATGATACGAAAGCGGCTCATTCCTTTCTTAGTCCTTTCTCTAGAGGAATTGTAAGGCTTATCTGAGTACCTTTCCTTTCCTGGCTCCGAATTTCGAGAGATCCTCCCAGCATCCGAGCGCGTTCTTCCATGATAGCCAACCCCAAACCCCGTTCCGCGTCTCTCTTTAGACGGGTCCGCGCAATGTCGAATCCCTTTCCATCATCCGTCACGGATAAGGAAAAACGGCGGCCGTTCTCGCTCACTACGACAGTCACCGTGTTCGCCTCAGCGTGTTTCCCGATATTCGTGAATGCTTCCTGGAATATCCTGTAAATGAGGACAGCCGAATCATGAGGAAACAAA
>JBLNHB010000252.1:0-2823 GCA_050268805.1 bacterium
GAGCGTGATCCCCAAGTCTTTCAGGAAACTCACCAGGTAGCCCGACCATCCGATCGACACTGCCGTGGCGCCGAGCGTGTATTCGAGGATCAGGTCCCAGCCGATGATCCATGCAGCAAACTGTCCCAGGGTCGCATAGGCATAGGTGTATGCGCTTCCAGACACAGGGATCATGGAGGCGAACTCCGCATAGCAGAGCCCGGCAAAAGCGCAGGCCAGGGCGGCGAAGATGAAGGAGAGTACGATGGCGGGTCCCGCTATCTGCGCCGCGGCATGTCCGGTGAGAACAAAGATGCCCGCTCCGACAATGACGCCGACTCCCAGAAGGACGAGGCTTACAGGCCCGAGCGTTCTCCGCAGTCCATGTCGCTCCTCGAACGCCTCGACCGTCAGCTCGGAGAGGGTCTTTTTCAGGAAGAGCCTCTTCATCCATCCTCCGCTGCATACTATCTCATACTTGATGGTAAAATGCAACCCATATGTGATTTGACAAACCTTCTTCCCAACGATTTAAATAGAAAGCCCTCGGGATTGCAAAGGATCCTGTGCGGCTTCTGATGATCCTGCTCTGCATGAGAATACATTTTGTGGAAGGTATGACGTGCGGTTTGATTTCGATATGAAGGACTATGAGCGGAAAGATCAAACGCGCTGTCCTAAGGCAGAGGGAGATCGTCAGGAAACTCGGCCTGGGTGATGGCGAACAGAGAGCATAGTAGTTTGTATCGCCCCTAAAATTATCCCACAGCTTTCCTATCGGGCAATTGGTCTCCCTCTCTCGTTCTCTCGGTTGACAAAGAGTATGAATTCGGCTATACATAAGGAAAGCGCGCGCAGAGAACAATGCCGGATTCCTCATGGAGGTGTATATGGACCGGAGACGATTCCTTAAACTTGCCGTAATCGCGGGCGCGGGGTTCTCCCTGCCGTCCGGACTCGGTTCATTCATCAGATCAGGAGACTCATCGCAGAGCATCGACCTCGCTGTAGCGAAAGGGTCCTCTCCTGAAATGATCACAAAAGCAGCTATCGATGCTCTGGGCGGCATGAAGAAATTCATCTCCAGGGGCGATATCGTTGTGATCAAGCCGAACATAGCCTGGGACAGGCTCCCCGAGCATGCTGCCGATACCAATCCTGAAGTGGTCGGCACCGTGGTAAGGCTCTGCTTCGATGCAGGGGCAAAGAGGGTGAAGGTCTTCGACAGGACGGTGAACGATCCCCGGAGGTGCTATGTCCAGAGCGGTATCGAGGCAGCGGCCAGATCAGCTGGCGCTGAAGTGGGCTATGTGGACGACCGGAAATTCAAGGAAATGAGTATCAAGGGAGAGGCATTGAAAGAGTGGCCGCTTTATACCGAGGTGTTCGAATCGGACAAGGTTATCAACATCCCGATCGCGAAGCACCACGGCCTCGCGAAGCTCACCATGTCCATGAAGAACTGGATGGGCGTCATGGGCGGCTCCCGGAGGGTGATCCACCAGAAACTCGATGAGAGCCTCGTTGATCTTTCCCGACATATCAAACCGACCCTCACAATCCTCGATGCGGTGCGCATTCTCACTGCCAATGGCCCCCAGGGAGGTGACACAGGAGATGTGAGGAAACTCGATACGGTCATCGCGGGCGTGGACCAGGTCGCGATCGATTCATACGGCGCGACCCTCTTCGGCATGAAGGGGAGCGACCTCGGGTTCGTGAGGATCGGACATCAGATGGGTCTCGGAACCATGGACCTCTCGAAACTAACGATCAAGAAGATCACTGTCTGAGCCATGCGAAACCTCAGGCGGATCACTCAGGGAATTTTCCTGCTCCTCTTTCTCTTCCTTTTTATCCAGACCGAGTCGAAGGGCATGGATGAGCTCGGCTATCCGGTCAAGCTCTTCCTCGATTTCGATCCCCTTATTCTCGTCACGACCTTGCTCGCTTCCCACAGCGCAGCGAAGTGGTTCTATCTTTCTCTCATTCTCATCGTCATCACCCTCGTGCTGGGCAGGGTATTCTGTGGGTGGGTCTGCCCCCTCGGCACTTTGAACAACATGGTCGGCTCTCTCCGAAAGATGAATGCAAAGAGAGTGAGCCTGAACTGGCACCGGGTCAAGTATTTCATTCTCGTCTTCCTCCTCGCCTCTTCGGTCTTCACGCTCCAGCTCGTGGGCGTCATGGACCCGCTCTCTCTCCTCATCCGGTCCTTTTCGCTCGGCATCTATCCTTTCTTCAATTATCTGACCCGCGCATTCTTCGATTCGATCTACGCGCTCAATCCTCCGGTTGTTGTCGATGTTTCGGAATCTGTCTACTCATTCCTCAAAAGGACGGTGCTCGCCTTTCAACAGCCCTCGTTCATCCAGGGATTTTTCATCGGCATTCTCTTTCTCATTGTCATGGGTCTCAATCTCTTCGAGAGGAGGTTCTGGTGCAGGTATCTCTGCCCTCTTGGCGCGCTCCTCGGTGTCCTGTCGAGGTTCTCTCTCCTCAAGCGTTCGGTCAGCGAAGGATGCACCGAATGCGGCGCCTGCGCTGGAGTCTGCCAGGGAAATGCTTCTCCTGATGTGAAAGGCGGATGGAAGGACGCGGAGTGCTACGCCTGCTACAACTGCGATGATGTCTGCCCGCAGAATGCGGTGAGCTTCGGGTTCCGCGGCAAGAAAGAGGCGGCGGGAACGGACCTCGGACGGAGACGGGTGATCGTTTCAGTGCTCTCGGGAGTCTTTGCGGTTCCGCTTATGAGATCGGTTCCGATAGCGCGGTCTCCTCTGCTGAGCCCGACGCTCCTCCGGCCTCCGGGGTCGCTCGAAGAGAGGGAGTTTCTCAAGCGGT
>JBLNHB010000253.1:0-4597 GCA_050268805.1 bacterium
GGAGATGAAAAATAGCGCAGCAGAAAACCACTCAGGACATCACACCCGGCCCCCCGGGGCTCACCGGCAAACCACCGTGACTCCAGGGGGCCGGTCTTTTGGGATGCACGGGCGTTCAGAAATTGAGTGACATACCTCATCGATTTCAAAAAATTCTTGAGCCATACCCGCTCATAATATTGCTAAATGGGTGAACAAACTGGGTCAGGCTTTTTTGTGGAAGGGTGACATCGCAAGAAGTTTAGAAGCGTGTTGCCTGAGAACATCGAGACAGCAATCTACTTCCTCCTCCGTATTTCCAAGGCCGAGGCTGAACCGGAGAGCGCCGCGGGAACAGAGCGGTTCGAGGTTCATCGCCCGGAGCACATGGGACGGTTCTGTTGACCCTGAGGCGCAGGCAGAGCCGGTCGAGAGAGCGATGCCGTCCAGATCGAGCAAAACGAGGAGGGCCTCTCCCTCGATATATCGAAAGCTGATGTTGGCAGTGTTATAGACCCTCTGTGCCGGATGGCCGTTCAATTGCGTTTCCGGAATGCTCTTGAGAATGCCATGTTCGAGTTTATCCCTGAGCCTGCCGATCGTCTTCCGGCTTTCGTCCATCTTCCTCGACAGGATTTCACATGCTTTGCCGATCGCAACGATCCCGGGCACATTCTCAGTCCCCGCCCTGAATCCCCCCTCATGGTGACCGCCTGAGATCAGAGGAAGAACGTTTGTTCCCTCCTTTATATACTGGAACCCGATCCCCTTCGGTGCGTTGAACTTGTGTCCTGAAGCGGTGAGAAAATCAATACCCAGTTCTTGCACATTCACCGCGATCTTCCCGATCGCCTGAACGGCGTCTGTATGGACCGGAATCCCGTGCTCATGGCCGATGGATGTTATCTCCTTGAGGGGAAGGATGTTCCCTGTTTCATTGTTCACGTACATGATGCTGATGAGCAGGGTATCCTTTCGGATCGCCTTCCGCACATCATCGGGGTCGACCATACCATGGCCGTCAACAGGGACAATGGTAATTTCAAAGCCAAACCGCTCCATGAAACGGCAGGTTTTCAATACCGCAGGGTGCTCTATGGCAGAGGTTATAACATGCCCGCCCTTCTTGATGCTCTGGAGGAGGATCCCCTTGATGGCCATATTGTCTCCCTCGGAACCGCCGGCGGTGAAGAACACCTCTGCGGGTTTCGCATTGATGAGGGCCGCAACCTGTTTCCGCGCTTCCTCAACGTGCTCCCGCACCTCTCTTCCTGCCCAGTGAATCGAGGAAGGATTGCCGAACTTGACGGTCAGAAAGGGGAGCATCGCGTCCTTCACGCCGGAATGGACAGGAGATGTCGCGTTGTGATCGAAATAGATCCGTTTCATCGTGAAGTAACATTATACCAGATGAGACGGTGGTTGGTGGATGGTGACTGGTGAATGGTTGCCGGAGATTGGTTCATCGTTATTCTCCTTGCCGTTACCAGCCACCAGCAACTAATCACTATCCACAAAGTCCCATCTTTCGTAGCTGTTTTTCCATCTCTTCCACATGAGTTGCGCTCCAGTAGATCCTGCCGCAGGAAGGACACGTTTCAAATTCATCCTGCGTTTCATAGACATAGGGAGGAACTTTTTCATGTGCTTCTTCTCTATCGACCGGCTGCAGCGGCTCATTGCAGACAAGGCACCGGGAAAAGATACCCGTCTGCGTAGTGAGCGGAAACCGCCCGAGCACCTGTCTGAGCTGGTCCCGGTAATGATCTCCCCGAATGAAAAAGTGGTTGCCCCTCACCTTTCTCCGCTTGCTGAGGAGGGTATCCCGGGTGAGAATCATCCGGCCGCTTTCCTCGGCACGCTCGATGAGCTCTTCATCGGATATCCGTGAAAAATATTCCACGTCATACCCGAGAACCCTCATCCACTTGGCGAGTTTTCCGAGCATTGCGTCGGCGATGAACTTCATAGGATATCAGGGCAGGAGAAGGTGTTGCCCTGTCGTGTGCAGTTTCATCGGAAGCAAACTCACCTCCTCATGAAGACGGCAACGCCTTTTTCAGGGTCTCTGCGATTTCCGCTATGTGATAGGGTTTCTGGATAAAACCCAGAACGCCTGGCGTGTTCATGAGCCGTACAATCTCATCATTCACTCCATACCCAGACGATATCAGGACCTTTGCGTCGGGGTCCAGAGCTTTGAGCTTCTTGAGCGTCTCCGATCCCCCCATGTGGGGCATAATGAAATCAAGGATAATAAGATCTATTTCTCCCCTTCGTGCTTTAAAGACTTCGAGCGCTTCGATGCCGCTTGCAGCGGCCAGGACCCGGTACCCGAGCCCCTGGAGAATATCCTTTGCTATATCCCGTATATACTCCTCATCATCCACAACCAGGATCGTGCCCTTCCCGCGGGGGACGTTCTTTTCGAGTGGTATATAACGGATGAGTTCCTTTTCGACCGCCTGAAGATACATCGTAAAGGTCGAACCTTTGCCGACCACGCTCTCGAGGGTTATATTGCCGTTGTGGTTCTTCACCACGCCATACACCATGGCAAGTCCCATTCCCGTTCCCCTCCCCAGTTCCTTGGTGGTGAAGAACGGCTCAAAGGCATGCCGCTGGACCTCCTCATCCATACCGATCCCCGTATCAGATACCTGAACGGTCACATACCGACCGGTCTTAAGCCATGGATACCGGGGGATATTTTCCCCTATCTCGACATTCGCCGTTTGGATCAGGAGCGTCCCCCCAGACGGCATCGCGTCCCGCGCATTGAGGCATAGATTGAGGATTGAATGTTCGATCTGACCCTTATCCGCCTCCACGGTCCAGAGGTCCCGGGCGACGTTCGTCCTGATCTCGATCGCCCTATCGAATGTCCTCGTAATAATCTTGAGTACGTTATTGACCGCCTCGTTGAGATCGAGCGGCTTCACCGCGTACTTCCCCTTGCCGGCAAAACCGAGGAGCTGCTTGGTCAGATCGGCCGCGCTCTCGGACAATTGTTCGATCACCTCGAGTGGTTTGTAGAGCTGGTCAGTCTCGGAAATTTTAGTCTTGAGAAATGACGCGTACCCGAGAATGCCCTGGAGAATATTGTTGAAATCATGCGCGATGCCTCCGGCAAGAGTTCCCACCGCCTCCATCTTCTGTGCCTGGAATACCTGATCTCTCAACCGTTCTTTCTCCCGCTCCTCGCCCAGCCGCTCCATTTCCGCTGCCACCATCTGTCCGATCGTCTGGAGCACCTTGATGTCCGATTCACTGAACCCCCGCTCTCTGCCGAAGGCATTGACGACGCCGATGACCTCCTGCTTCCGGTTGAAAATAGCGAACCCGATAAAGGATTCCACGAGATTATCGGTAAGGAGCGGCGCCCTCGGGAATTCCCGGTATGCCCCCTTCTCGATCACGCACATGTGTTTCCTCTCGATGACACCCTCGCAGGGTGTTCCCTCAAGAGGCATATCCATTCCTTTCTTGAGCTCGCCGTTCAGGTACATAGCGACCACCTGTTCGCTCATGAGGTCAGGATTCAGCCGGGCGATGAACGCATGGAGATCGAACAATCGCGAAATCGCCATAACGACCTCGTTGAAGAAATCTTCCCCCCTTTTGGATGCAGCGATGTAATAAATGATGTTGAGCATCCGCGATTCTTCCCGGATGGATTCCATCATCGTCCGGATGGTATCGCTGAGGAACGCAAACTCATGAATTCCCTTGTAGTCAGGATACTCGTCACGCTGCAGGGGCCCGATGATTCTGTCGAGAGGATGCCTGATCGTCCTCTTCAGATAGTACAGGAGTACAACCATGCCGACAAACAGCATACTGCCGGTAATGACATAGCCGACCCTCAACAGATTGAGGAACGCGGCATAGGGAGCTGTGCTCCTCATGAGGAAGATTTCCCAATCCCACGATTTGAAGTATTGGCGGAAGAGATAGTATTTTATTCCCTTATGGTGAACGGCTGCCATGACCTCACCCTTCATGGCAGCGCCGGGCTCCCCTTCATGACCGGGAGGGTACCCGGAGGTTTGGAAGAGCTTCCTGCCGCTTTCGCGTACGAGAATCTGAATATTGTTCCACCGGGCAAAATCTTCAATTGTTTTAAGGGCCGAGGCCTTCGCTTGTTCTCCTGCTGCTCTGTGATCCCTTTCCGCTGTCCCGCCGGGCCTCTCCAGATTATCTTCACAGATAGCGTACAGATCATGGGCCATCTCGATGACAGAGTCCTGAATAAGATTGTCTACAAAATCCGAGACGGAGCCGAGGACAAAAAGATAGAGACCGATCCCGATCAGCAGGATAATCGCTGCGACCGGGGCGATGATCCGGAAGGAGAGCCTATTGAATATATTCTTCACGCTCATTGACATGCTCCCCTATGGACCCGGCACATGCGGTATCCGCCCATGCCCCTCATGGGAACCGGTCGCCGGGAACAGGGTTGCCTCGGAACATGCTGTATCCTGGAGGGAGTATCGGTGAAAAAATTCTGATTGATGACGCGAGAACACCGGCTGGGGAGCTGCAGGAAACATGGTTCATTATACCAGAAGGAGACTGCTCAAACATACGGGGTACTTCACCGGAGAGGGTTTTC
>JBLNHB010000254.1:0-6852 GCA_050268805.1 bacterium
CCCTATAACGGCACAGACGAAAACTGTAACGCTATGGCGGATGACGATGACCTTGATCATGATGGTTACGGTATAGCGACCGACTGCAACGACAATAATGCGTCCATCCATCCCGGCGCACCGGAGATAAAATTTGACGGAATTGATCAGGACTGCAATGGATACGACCTTACGATCAATATCACGAAAGCAACGTATTCATCGAGGAGGGATACGCTCACCGTGGAAGCGACGAGTGCGCTCGGTGCTAGTGCACAGTTAACGCTCTCCGGCTATGGCTCTATGACGTGGAGCAAAAAACTGAGCAAGTGGACGAAAACGGTTTCGCCTGCAGGAGGAAATCCGGGAACGGTAACAGTATCCGGAATGGAGGGTTCTGAATCGGCACCTGTACAAATAGTAAAATAATCCTTAAATAAACTTGACAGGGCATCATCATAGTGTATGGTGATGCCCTGTTTTTTTTGGTCACAAAAAGGGCTCACACCTTATGTAACTTAGCTGCATGCTTCGGGTCACCTATGAAAAAGGAGATTGTCGAGGAGTAAAGGCACCCCTCCTCTGGTTGTTCCTCACCGGGTCTCTTTCAGGACCATAATCAGTCGACTATTCGGGTGAAGGCAGATGGGGTCGCGTCCTGCACTATCAGATTTGTCTATCCGTTCTGTGTGTGATCTTTTTTTTATGATATAGTGAAGAAGGAACTGCTTCCTCGAAGAGGAGGCAGTTGCGCGTTGAGGTGGTATGACGATGAAGGAAACCTTTGAAGTGATCATTGTGGGAGGGGGGCCTGCTGGGCTCGCCGCCGGGCTCTATTGCCAAAGGGCCGCGCTCAAAACGGTCCTTTTCGAGAAGGGTTTGCTCGGCGGCCAGATCGCCATATCCAAAGACGTGGAGAACTACCCCGGTCTGGAGGGCATAACTGGATTTGATCTTGCGGAGAAAATGGTCCGTCATGCACGGACCTTCGGCCTGAACGTTGTACAGCAGGAGGTCGCGGCAGTGAACGCCGGAACCGACCTTCACTCTGTCCGGCTCGCCGATGGTGAGGTGCTCCAGACCATTGCCCTGATTCTCGCACTCGGCGGGACCGCGCGCAAGCTCGATGTCCCCGGTGAAGCGGAATACCTCGGAAGCGGCGTTTCCTACTGCGCTACCTGCGACGGGTTCTTTTTCCGAAACAAGACCGTCGTGGTCGTCGGCGGCGGGGACACCGCTGTCGAGGAGGCGCTGTATCTCTCAAAAATCGCCAGTAAGGTTTGTCTCGTTCACTGGAGCGATGCGTTGCGTGCAAGCAGGATACTCCAGGACCGTCTCAGGGCTGAGGCCAAGATCGAGATGCTCTGGAATACGATCATCACGGAGATCAGGGGAGACGGAAAAGCGGTGAACGCCGTCTCTTTCGAAAACACGCAAACCGGGGAAAAGGGAGAGCTCCCGACCGAGGGGGTCTTCATTTTTATCGGTTATTCCCCCAATAGCCAATTGATCCCTCCCAGGGTCCGGATGAACGAACAGGGCTTCGTTATCACCGATGAGAAGTGCGAGACGAGCGTTCCGGGCATCTTCGTCGCCGGAGACCTGAGGCAGAAGTTTGCCAACCAAATCGTGGTTGCGGCCGCGGATGGAAGCATCGCCGCTCTAGCTGCGGCGTATTATGTTGAGGTTCAGAGAGCCGGGGCCCAACCGTTGTGATTGAATCAAGATTCCGCATCAAGTGCGGAATGAAGAACGAAATACTGCTTCTCCTTGACCGCGTCTGATTCAACAATGTACAAAAGAACATGCAGCGAATCGTGATCATCGGGTGCACCGGAGCGGGGAAATCGGTCTTCGCCCAAAAGCTGAGCAGGCTCCTGGGAATCAAGCTCCATCATCTCGATTCTCTTTTCTGGGCGGGCAGGAGAGAACCGGACCGCGATGAGTGGATCAAGATCCAGGAGGAAATAATCAGTCAGCCTTCATGGATCATCGAGGGAAATTATGGCGCTACCATCGATACTCGGTTGCGGCACGCCGATACGGTCGTTTTCCTCGACTTCAGCGCCGTGAGCTGTATCCTGGGGCTCTTGAAGAGAATCGTTCTGTCAAAGCTCGGATTTGAAAAGCGTCCGGATATCATTCCCGGGTTAAACGAGAGGATCGATACGAAGCTCCTTCGGGATGCTCTGACGTTTAACAAAAAGCACCGGAACGGAATTCTGAAAGGCCTTGAGCGGTACCCCCATGTCCGGGCAATAACCTTGAGAAGCAGGAGGGAAACGGAACAGTTCCTCCGGAGTAACGGCGGTTAACGGAAGAACTCTTCTCGCAGGCTGCCTCATCGTTCGCAAACCGCCTGAGGCTATGGAGCATACGCTGTACCTTCTCCCGCCACAGCCCTGTATTCGAGTAAGCAATTGCATCTTGGCGGCGATTTTATTATGATAAGGACATCACAAAATCTGCCTGCCGATAGTTACGCTCAGGGAAGGAGGACGCGCAATGCCGAAGAAGCCGAGTGAGAGGGAAGAAGAGTATATGGTGAGGATGGAGTATGAGCGGCTGAGGAAGATCGAAGAGGAGAAGCAGAAAAAGCTCGCCGTGGAAGAAAAGAAGAAGCTGAAGGAACTCCACCATATGCGGTGCCCCAAGTGCGGAATGACGCTCGTCGAGGTTGAGTATAAGAGCATCAAGGTCGATAAATGCTCCGAGTGCGAGGGCATATGGCTTGATACCGGAGAGCTTGCTCAAATAATACGGCTCGAAAAGTCGGCACTCGACAAGCTGTTCTCGGTCTTTAAGAAATAATTCGAAGCAAAAAACAGGGGCGGAAGGAATTGATATCCGCCCCTGTTCTTTGCGGGGATAAGGGGATGCATTACATACGGACAGTCCAGGAAGTCATCAGTAGTCTGGAGACGACGCTCCAGGGCCTCACGACCGAAGAGGCGCGGAAACGGCTCGCGGAGTACGGCCCGAACGAGCTTGTTGAAAAGAAGAAACGAACGCCCTTCATGATGTTCCTCGACCAGTTCAGAGACTTCATGATCATCGTCCTCATCATCGCTGCTGTCATCTCGGGGTTCATCGGCGAGCTCTCCGATACGATCGCGATCGTGGTCATCGTGGTCCTGAACGCGATCATCGGTTTTTTCCAGGAGTACCGTGCTGAGAAGGCGATGGCGGCGCTCAAGAAGATGGCTGCACCCTCCGCCATGGTCCTCAGAGACGGAGCTTCTTCCCTCATTCCCGCAACAGAGCTCGTTCCCGGAGATGTCGTTGCCCTCGAGGCAGGGAGCATTGTGCCTGCAGACGTGCGGATCATCGAGAGCGCGAGCATGAAGATCGAAGAGGCCGCCCTTACCGGGGAGTCGGTGGCGGTCGGCAAGCATATTGATATCCTTTCTGACAAAGAGCTCCCCCTCGGGGACCGGAAGAACATGGCGTACAAAGGGACGATCGTTACGTATGGAAGGGGCACGGGGGTCGTGACCGCAACGGGCATGGAGACCGAGATCGGCAAGATTGCGGCCATGCTCCAGGAGGAAGAGGAGGTGAAGACGCCCCTCCAGAAGAGGCTCGCGCTTTTCGGGAGGAAGCTCTCTGTTGCGGTGTTCGTCATCTGCGCAATCGTTTTCAGCGTCGGGTTTCTGAAGGGCGAGCCCGCGATGCTCATGCTCCTCACCGCCATCTCCCTCGCCGTCGCAGCGATTCCCGAGGCGCTCCCTGCGGTCGTGACCATCGCCCTCGCCATCGGAGCGAGAAAGATGGTGAGGCAGAATTCACTCATCAGGAAACTTCCCGCCGTCGAAACGCTCGGGTCGGTCACCTTTATCTGCTCGGACAAGACGGGGACATTGACGCTCAACCGGATGAGCGTTGAAGAGATATATGTCGATGGAAAGGTATCAGGGATTCGGGATTTGGGATTGGGGATCCGTGAAGAACTCCAACCCCTAACCCCCGATCCCCGATCCCTGCTCTTGACTGCTCTTGCCCTCAGCAATGATGCTCGGAGAGATGCTGAAGGCACAATGATCGGAGATCCGACCGAGCGGGCGCTCCTCTCTCTAGCGGAAGACAATGGGTTCAGAAAAGAAGCACTGGAAAACGTTCACCGGAGAGTTGCCGAAATACCTTTTGATTCGGAGCGGAAGCTCATGACCACGGTCCACGCATGGAATGGTTCATACATTTCATTTACCAAAGGAGCTGTCGATGTGCTCCTCGACCATTCAGAAAACGTATTGACCACAGAAGGAACGAGAGCGGTCGACGCCGAAGAGTTCCACCGGGTCAATATGCGGATGGCAAATGACGGACTGAGGGTCCTCGGCATCGCCATGAAGAGATGGGAGCGGATGCCGGATTCACTGGACCCGGATGCGCTTGAAACGGGTCTCACCCTGATCGGTCTCACGGGACTGATGGACCCGCCGAGAGAAGAGGCCCGGGAAGCGGTCGGCATCTGCATGGCCGCCGGAATCAAGCCCGTCATGATAACGGGAGACCACCCCCTCACCGCCAGAACCATAGCGGGAAGGTTAGGCATCATCGATGATGATCGCCACGAGATCATGACCGGGAAAGAACTCGAGAAGCTGCCGCAGGAAGAGTTTGAAGAGAGGGTCGAGCACATTCGGGTATACGCCCGGGTGGCTCCTGAGCAGAAACTGAAAATTGTGAAGGGCCTTCAGGACCGGGGGCAGTTTGTCGCCATGACCGGAGACGGGGTCAATGACGCACCGGCACTCAAACGGGCTGACATCGGGGTCGCCATGGGGATTACCGGCACGGACGTTGCCAAGGAATCGGCGCACATGATCCTCCTCGATGACAATTTCGCGACGATCGTGAAAGCGGTGAAGGAGGGGAGACGGATCTACGACAATATCCGGAAGTTCGTGAAGTATCTCCTCACCACGAATTCGGGCGAGATATGGACGCTCTTCCTCGCACCGCTCATCGGGTTGCCGGTCCCGCTCCTGCCGATTCACATTCTCTGGATCAACCTCATGACCGATGCGCTTCCCGCGCTCGCGCTCTCGGTAGAACCGGAAGAGGGCGATGTGATGAAGCGGCCTCCGCGACACCCGAGGGAGAGCATCTTCGCCGGAGGACTGGGGATCCATGCGGTCTGGGTCGGACTCTTCATGGCGGCGATGACGCTCTTTGTCCAGGCGTGGTCGATCAGGACCGGCCACATCAGTTGGCAGACGATGGTCTTCACCGTGCTCTGCCTGACCCAGCTCGGCCATGTCCTCGCTATACGGTCGGAGCGGGAATCACTCTTTACCATCGGTCTCCTCTCGAACAAGCCGCTCCTCGGAGCGGTATTCCTGAGCTTCCTGTTCCAGATGGCGACAATCTACGTGCCGTTCCTCAATCCTGTCTTCCACACGAAGCCAATGAATTTCACCGAGCTTGTATTCACCCTGGTGCTCTCCTCGACCGTATTCTTTGCTGTGGAAATCGAGAAATTGATCAAGAGGCGTCTATCCAACCTGCATGCATAAATTTCGCTCTCCGTGAGCAGGCATGGCTCAAATTTTTCGGCCGGAGACGGAAGAGATTTTCCTTGCACGAATCAGGAGAGCATGATAGGCTAAAACAACGATCGATGCTTCAAAGGCCGGGAGTATTAAACGCAATGAAATTGTGCACACGCGCAGTCCTTTTCATACTATTCTTCTTCATGACCGCCTGCTCCAGCGATGCGGGACTGCAGGTGATAAAGATCGGCGACGGCGAGCGTTCATTTCCTGACATGATCGACGACATCGGCTCCAGCCGGGCCGTTTTCATCGGTGAATCCCATGACAACCGGAGCCATCACCAGACCCAGCTTGATATCATCAAAGCGCTCCATGAGAAAAGCATTCCCTTTGCTGTCGGGCTCGAGATGTTTACGGCAAAGGACCAGAAATCGCTCGACGCGTGGGTTTCGGGGAACCTGTCCGAGGATGATTTCATGCCGGTTTTTTCCCGGAACTGGGGAGCCGGATGGGGATTGTACAGGGATATCTTCCTCTACGCCCGGGAGCACCGGATCCCCCTCACGGGGCTCAATGTCCCAAAGGGGATAACGAAAAAAGTGGGGGAGAACGGCTTTCAATCGCTGACAAAGGAGGAACGCGCGAAACTGCCTCCCGGCATCACCTGCGAGCTCGATCCGCGGTATATGAATTTTATCAAACTGGTATTTCACTTCAAGAAGAGCAACGAAAAATCCTTCAACAATTTTTGCGAAGCCCAGGTGCTCTGGGACCAGGCAATGGCATGGCATCTCTCTCAGTACCTTGAGAAGAACCCTGCCCTGTCCGCGGTCGTCCTGACCGGAACCATCCATGCGTGGAAATTCGGGATTCCGAGGCAGCTCGGAAGGTTCATCTCGGTTCCCTCCAGAGTGGTACTGCAGGAAGTGCCGGGCCTGCATTCCCGCATCGCCGGTGAGGACGCCGATTATTTGATTCTGCACTGATGCTATCCGGGACAGGCGGAATGCTTGCTTATAAACCTGCACCACACGGAGGCGTGTCATGAGAAGAATCCTGTATTTCCTGCTTACGAACCTTGCGGTCATGATTGTGCTCGGCATCGTGATCAGGCTTCTCGGCATCGAGCCCTACCTGAACCAGTATGGATTGAACTACCAGGCATTGCTCGCCTTTGCCGCGGTGTTTGGGATGGGGGGCTCGTTCATAAGCCTTGCCCTTTCCAAATGGACGGCAAAACGGATGACGGGAGCGCAGGTGATCTCAACTCCCGGTACCGAGGCAGAGGCATGGTTGCTGAGAACAGTGTCGGAGCTGGCGAATCGTTCGGGGATCGGTATGCCCGAGGTCGCGGTCTATGCCTCTGATGACATGA
>JBLNHB010000255.1:0-2936 GCA_050268805.1 bacterium
CCGATCTGTCAGAATATGCCTCGCGGGAGGTCGTGTCATGTCGCTTTTTTTTTCTCGCCTCGTCTCTTCACTCATTCTCGCAGCGTCCTTTCTGATTCCTTTCCCTGTTCTCGGTGAGCAGACTCCGTCCGACACCGAAGTTCTCGAAACGACAGAAACAAAAGAAATCATCGTGACAGCATCGCGGTATGAAGAGGTGCTCTCTTCCGTGCCCGCCAACGCGAGCATCATAACGGAAAAAGACATCAAGAATTCCACCGCCAAGAATATTCCCGATCTCCTCAGAAACCAGCCGGGAATATTGGTTAATGATATTACCGGGAATCAGAGGAATTATACTGTTGATCTCCGTGGGTTCGGCGAAACGGCGCCACTGAACACACTCGTCCTTATCGATGGCAGGCGGGTGAACCAGCCTGATCTCAGCGGAGCCGACTGGGCGCAAATATCTCTTGACCAAGTTCAAAGGATAGAAATCATCCGGGGCGGAAGCGGGAGTGTTCTCTATGGGGATAACGCTTCTGGCGGTGTTGTCAATATCATCACAAAAGAGGGTGAGAAACTCAAAGCAGGCGCAGGCGTCAGTCTCGGGAGTTATGATACTGCGAATGGGAATGCATATGTCAGCGGAAGCCTCAAAGATCTCTCCTATGCCTTCTCAGGAAGCTACCTAACGTCCGATGGATACCGGGATAACAGCGAAACGAATGCCAAAGACGCTGGAGTGAATCTCGGCTACGCAGCCGGAGAGAGATTCAGGCTCGGTGTGAGCGCCGGATACCACAAGGACAAAACAGGACTCCCCGGTGCACTCTTTGAAGATGAATTGAGGGCTTCAAGAACGCAAACGACCAATCCTAACGATTTCAGTAAAGTTGAAGACTATTATGCAAAAATAATTCCCGAATTTTTTTTCCAGGGAGACAGCTCCTTCAAGATCGATATGGGATACCGGAAGAGGGATTCATTTTCATTTTCCACTTTTTTTGGCGGAAATTTCGCGGGCGATACAACGATCGAAACGAATTCGATTTCTCCGCAGTTTTTATTCAAGAATCGAATCAAGGGCATACAGAATACTGCGACCTTAGGCGCTGATTATCTAAAATCGGATGAAGACATCGCAAATGATCTGAATTCTGATTTTGAGCCTCCTTCAAAAAAGAAATTCGAACTCCAGAAGGAGAATTACGGCTTCTATATTCATGATGAACTCAAAATGCTTGATGATCTAACCGTCGCTGCCGGCTACCGGTACGACCATGCCTATTTCTCGTTCCAGCCGAGCACACCCGGGGACACCTCGGCAGATGAGGATGCCTATACGATTGGCGTTAATTATCAGTTAGCGGGGAAATCCTATGTCTATGGGAGCTACAGCAGGAGCTTCCGGTATCCTGTTCTTGATGAGATCTATAGTTTCTTTGACAATACGATCAATACGGGTCTCGTGCCCCAGCGGTCAGACAACTACGAGATCGGAGCGAGATACTATTTCGCCGATAAAATTTATGTGCACCTCAATCTTTTCCGGATCGATACGGATGATGAAATCTTTTTCAATCCCACAGGAGGGCTTCTCGGGTTCGGAGCGAATGAAAACCTCGATGGTGAGACCCGGAGGAAGGGAATAGAGTTTGCTGCGAATGCGGGCATTTTTCCCTGGCTGGGGATCGGTGGGAGTTACACCTATACTGATGCAACGATCCGAGGCGGGCAGAATTTCGACGGAAAGGATATCCCGAATGTACCAATGCATAAGGCCTCAGGAGTGGTTGAGGTAACCCCGGTAAAGGGGGGTGTCGTCATCCTGAATGGACTCTACATCGGCGAGCGTCCGTTCATCAGCGACTTCTCCAATTCCTTCAGCAACCAGGACGAATATACACTCTTCAATGCTCGGTTCAGGTACGGCTGGAAATTCCTGACAGCGTTCCTCGACATCAACAATATTTTTAACAAAAAGCATTCTGAATTCGGGACAATCGGATTGAATCCGAACTCAGTTCCCCCCTTCCAGCCAGAGCAGGCCTTTTACCCATCCCCCGAGAGAAACTTCCTCGCCGGGGTAACGGTGGATTTTTAAGAGTCTGGCGGTCCTGATGTTGACGGAATTTTGTAAGACGCATCGGTACCGGCAAAAGGGGGCGCCGTTTGTGAGAGCTCTGAAAAAGGCCTTTCTGTCCGTTTTGCTCGTCTTTCTCGTGACTGGGCAGGTCAATGCGGAATCCTATCAACGTATCGTCTCCCTGGCGCCTGCTCTCACCGAGATCCTCTATGCCATGGACCTCGAAGATCGGATTATCGGCGTGACCACGTTCTGCGATTATCCCCCCCGGGCAAAGGAGAAACCCAAGGTCGGCGGCATGTCCAACCCTTCCCTCGAAGCAATTGTATCTCTCAAGCCCGATATCGTGGTGATGACGACCGACGGAAACCCGAAGGAATTTGAAGAGCAGGTGCGGAGACTTGGGATCAGGACGTATGTATTTACCGCACGGCGCATCCCGGAACTTCCGCAGGCGATCAGGGATTTAGGGACCGCGCTGGGCGTGACTGAAAGAGCGGAGGCCCTTGCGAATACTATAGAAACAAGCATTGATACAATCAAACATCGAAAATCAAACCGCAGATCACCGGCCGCTATGCCCAGAATTATATTCATTGTCTGGCCGGAGCCTCTCATTGCTGCCGGTCCGGGGACCGCTGTTGATGACTCCCTGCAACTGCTCGGCGCCGTTAATATCGCCGGCGACGCAGTGACTCAGTACCCGAAGTATTCTATAGAGGAGATCATCAACCGGTCGCCTGATATCATATTCATCGGGAAGGGGATGGGGGGAAGTGCGGATATGAAGGAACTCTCAAGGGGAATCCTGAAAAAGCTTGAGATGCTTGAGGCGGTAAAGAAGGAAAGAGTTTATTATATCAGTGAT
>JBLNHB010000256.1:0-15429 GCA_050268805.1 bacterium
CTCAAGGATGCGGGATTCAAGGCGCGGTTCCTGAATGCGACAATTGCGATCGATAAGGACGGGAAGTACGAGATAACGAAGGAGTAGCGTTTCAGAGTTTGAGAGACAGAGCCCTGTTCACAAGAGTGAACAGGGCTCTGTGTTAAAACCTACGTTGCACATCCTCTCTCCCCGTGCGGGCATCTCTCAAAAAAGAATTGAAATCGATGAGAAAGATACCGGAGAAGGGAACGGTTTTATGCACAGGGTAGAGCTTCTCAATTCTTTAGGGTGCGTCTAAGGTATCGATGCAATTCTTTTTTTCGACACACCCGGGCACACGGAACGATCTCATGACCTCTCCCCCCCTCCCCTTGGTTTAAGGGGAGGTGGGGAGAGGTTACCTTTTCGCGCTAACTATTATCGGACGACCGGGTATACAGAGGGCGCAACTCAACGATCGTCGATCCCCATCCTCCTTCATCCGCCCGTGCTGTTTTAAAGGAGATGACCTCAGGCAATCTCCTCAGGAGAGTGTGGACAACTTCGCGCAGGGTGCCGGTCCCCTTTCCATGGATGATCCGGACATGGAGGATCCCCCGCTCACGGCAGGCTGAAAGATAATCAGGAACCAGGTCTTTTACCTCTGAGGGCTGGAAAGTGTGGAGATCGAGGATTCCGTCGATGGGAAGGTGAACAGGCTCCTCTTCGCGCATGGGGGATGATTACTCTCCCCAGTTGACGCCCTGGGTTATCGCCTGATAGAGTCTCGACGCAGCGGCCTCATCGAGGCTTGAAAGGCGGGATTGGATCTCTGTTGCGAGTTCTTTCTTGCCGATGCTCGCATAAGCGAATCCGAGTCCCTCGAGTGCGCTCACATTGTTGGGGTCTATCTCGAGTGCCTTCTTGAACGCATCTATCGATTCCTTGGCCCTGTTCATGTACATCGTAAGGAGGCTGTGGCCCATGCCGGCATGGTAGTCGGGCACATCCGGTGAAATCTCAACCGCCTTTTTGTACTGATCGAGGGCATTCTCGGGATAGCGCATGTTGAGGAGGGTCGCACCATACCAGGCATAGAGATCAGGATTGTCCGGCCACTGCGCGATACCTTTTCTCAGGAGCTCGGCAGCCTTACCATACTGTTCGTTGTAATACTGATTGGAGACATTACGGAAAAAGAGATCCATTTCCTCTTTTTTATTTTTGAGTACATCCTCTTTTGCCCGAAGCGTATTGTCGGATGCCTGGCCCTGCAGGAGGTCGGTGGTGAGAGGAGCAGGGGCTGAAGGGTCATGCGCAGCCTGCTCATCTGTGACATAGCCTTTCAGGATGCCGGCGCCTGCGATGAAGTCATGGTCCCTGAGAAATTCCCGTGCCTCAGCATAGGTCTCAAACTTCCCGAGGCGCACACTATAGTATTTGTCGGTTCTCTCTATCCGGAGAGTATCAATATCTTTTTCTGAAAGCTTCCCTTTCAGGGAAGAGACTTCCTGCTGCGCCTGCTCAGACTTGAGAAAATTCCCTGTCTGGATCGTGTAGTACTCTGTGAGGGGAGGTGCAGGGAGCGTGGGCCCAGGCTGAGATGCTGGTTCTTCTCCCGGTGAATCCGGCGCCGCTCCGGATTCGCCAGAAGGGGTGACGGCCGGAGCCTGGCCGGATTGTTCTTCGCTCAGGATAAAGGCATCAGGAACGAGGGGTTGAACTTTTTCGAAAACTTTCCTGGCCGCAGTCCAACTCTCGAACCAGCCGAGACGAACAATATAGTATCTACTTCCTTTGATAATCCGAAGATTGCTCCGCTCCTCCTCGTTCAGCGATCGGGAGAGCATATCAACCTGTTTCTTCGCGTAGTGGAGAGATGCCGGGGTATAGGTGCCGGTCTGGATGGTATAGAGCCCTTCGGAAGCATGCCCTGATGCATTCAGCAGGAGAAGACTGAAGAACAGGGAACATATCAGAGATCGGGAGAGTGTCCTTTTCATGCGCGATGGTTTTCCTCTTTGGGGATCGGTACGCCCTTTCAGCATTATATCAAATCCCGGCTTCCCCGAGAAAGTCCGCGCACATCGGTCCTGCTGCTCACCAGCCTTGTCATCAATGGGGAGAGGAGAGGGTATGGTATAATGATGCAAAATCCCGGCCCTTCCGGCCGGATGAGCTTATCACAGGCGTCTGAACGCAGGAATCCTCTGAGCTATGGACGAGAACATCGAGCAGCTGAATAAGCCCCGCATGAATATTCTGACGCTTCGGTTTTCGGATGATGCCGTGGAACAGACGTTCCTCGACGACTACTATGCCATAACCCTCAAGCGGATCCGATTCGGGCTCATTGTGGGGGCTTCCCTCTATGCCCTCTTTGGTGTCCTCGACGGCCTCATCATACCTGAAGCGAAGAACACGGCGTGGCTTATCCGGTACGGTATTGTCTGTCCCTACTTCATTGCATTCTATCTCTTTACCTATTCATCCGTGTTCAAGCGGATCATTCAGGTCGCCATCGCCCTGACCATCTTCATCGCCGGAATGGGCATCATCGTAATGCTCGCGGTGGCCGGTGTTCCCGGCAAGTACATCTACTACTCCGGCCTCATCCTCGTCATCATGTTTGCTTACACGTTCGTGAACCTGCGGATTGTATACTCGACGGCCGTATCGTGGCTCCTCGTCGTCATCCACGGCATGGTCTCCTACGGGGACGCACAGGTCAACTTTCCCATCTTCCTGAATAACAACTTCTTTTTCGTCGCAGCAAATATCATCGGGATGTTCGCCGGGTATATGATGGAGTTATCGGCTCGGCGGAACTTTATCCAGATGCGGGTCATTGAGAGCAACCTCAATCAGCTCGAGCGGGAGGTGGGCGAGCGGAAGCGGATCGAGGAGCAGCTCAGGATGATGTCCCTCACCGATGAGCTCACCGGCCTCTACAACCGGAGGGGGTTTTTTACCCTTTCCGACCAGCAGCTCAGAATCGCGAGGAGGCAGGGCAGGAGAATCCTCATGCTCTACGTCGATCTCGACGATCTGAAAGTGATCAACGATTCCCGTGGTCACCAAGAAGGCGACCGGGCGCTCATGAGGATGGCCGAAATCCTCAGGAGGAATTGCCGCGATTCGGACATTGTCGCCCGAATCGGCGGTGATGAATTCGTCGTCTTCTTCGGTGAACCTGTCCTGACATCGCCCGAGGACATGATTTCCCGGCTCCAAAAAGAGGTGGATTCCTTCAACGAGACGAGGCAGACACTCTTCCGGCTCTCCGTGAGCATCGGGGTAGCATACTACGACCCGGGGATGCATCAGTCCCTTGACGAGCCGCTGGCGCAGGCGGACAGAATGATGTACGAGCAGAAAAAGAGCAAGCAAAAGTCCTAGTGTATTTTATTCACGTGAAGTCGCGGCCTCATGAGCGGTCACGGCTCAAAAGATTTTTTGAAATCGATGAAGTATGACACTTCCGTAAAGGGGCGCTTTCTCGATAAATGAATTGCGGAGTGTGTCTACCATCCGCTTATGAAGAGTTTACACTAAGGTATCGATACAAGAAATTTTTTCGCCACACCCGCTCATACTTGTGCATGATGCGGGTCTGCTTCTTCCCCGGGGCTTTCGGCGTTCCCTGCCGCGATCAGCCTTACCGAGAGAGGGCAATTAAACTCCCCTCGATAACCGCCGCGATCATGAGGAGCGGGATCACCAGGAAGAAAAACACGTGGTAGGCTTTTCCCGCCCTGTCACGGTAGCTTTCCTCCCTGTTCTTCCGGAGGAGCCATGAGCCGCGCCAGATTCCGAGACCCCAGGCGATGACCATGGCGGGTATCTCAAACACACCGTGGGGAAGAAGTTTCAGGATTATTGCTGTCAAGCCGATGTCGGCCCTCAGCGAGAGAACAAGGCCGAGGAGCAGGCCATTGGTGACGGCGCTTACGGCTGGGACGAGGCCCAGGATCATTCCCAGCCAGAACGAGAGAAATGCGGCAGAGAGGTTCTGGAAGAAGATCATGATGATGAGCACAGGGGTGCTTCTGCCCTCGAAATGTTCGAGGAACTGCCTGAAGGCCCCGATATAGGGATCAAACCGGTTGGGCTGGAGAAGCCCGGCCACGGCTCCGATGAAAAAGAGAGCAACAGCGAAATAAAGAGACTCCCTCGCCTCTTTAAGGTTCTCAAATGCCCTCAGGAGAGATTTCTTGTATTCAACCATTGTTTGAGGGAACGATGTGAATACGAGCCGAAAAGGGTGTCGATCATTCAGAACCCTATCTCAGCGCGAGCGGCACGTAGTCTCTTCGAACGCCTGGCAGTGACGAGTAATACGACGGCCGTATCAGTCTTCCCTGTATGATCTCTTCAATCCTGTGAGCCGACCATCCGGCAACCCTTGCCATAGCAAAGATCGGCGTAAAGAGTTCTTTCGGTATCCCCATGGACCGGTAGACGAAGCCGGAATAGTAATCGACGTTTGCAGCCGCCACTTTTCCTTTTTTCGCTTCAACGATCCCCGGCGCCAGCCGGGCAACTTTCTTGTACAGTTCAAATTCCTTTTCCATACCATTCATCTGCGCGATCTCTTCCGCCTTCTTTTCAAGAATCAACGCCCGCGGGTCGGACTTGGTGTACACGGCATGCCCGATGCCGTATATTTTCCCCGATTTGTCGTTCGCCTTTTTGTCGAGAATCTTTTCGAGATAGCTTGAGATTTCGCAGTCGTCATCCCAATCTTTCACATGCTCCTTAATATTGTCCATCATGCTTTCAACCGCCTCATTGGCGCCGCCGTGCAGGTGCCCGGAAAGGGACGCAATTCCCGAACAGATAGCCATGTAGCTGTTCGCACCGGAGGAGGATACCGTTCTGACCGTGAACGTGGAATTGTTACCCCCTCCGTGCTCGGCATGCATGACGAGCATCATGTCGAAGAGATTGGCAGTGAGCCTGTCCGGCTTTTTGCCGTGGAGCAGATAGAGGAAATTTTCCGCGTGGCTGAGGTCCTCCTTCGGCTCTCTGAGCGAGGACAACACTTTTGTACGCTTTGTCGATGCCAGGTAATTGTAGGCAACGATGGTGGGAAACTTAGCCAGCAGGTCGATGCATTGCCGTGAAAGATCCTTGATATCGGTAGAGTTCGGGTTGTCGTCGAATAAGTACAACGCCGACACGATGGTGTGAAGAGAACCCATCTGATCATCATGGGGTGGTCTGTTCAGAATTATTTTTTTGGCTTCCTTGGGAAGATGCCTCCGCTGCGCGAGCTCGGACGTGAAATTCTCAAGGTGCTTTTGGTTGGGGAGTTCACCGGTCAGCAGAAGGTATGATGTTTCCTCATAACCGAACCGTCCCTCTTCCTGCTGATGTCTGATGAGGTCTTTGATGTTGTAGCCGCAATAGTATAATTCCCCGTCAAGGTCCACTTTTTTCTCGGACCCGTCACCCTGGATTTCCTTCTTGTACCCGATCACCTGTCCTTTGCTCGTGATGCCGACGAAGACCCCGGTGCCGTTCTCGTTCCGAAGGCCGAGCTTTATGTTTTTGTCCCGGACAAGCTCCGGTGGTATCTTGTCGTGTTCCAGCGCCAGCTTTTCAATGAGTTTCAGGACAGTCTGCATGTTCTTACCTCAAACGGTGTTTATTCGTAAAAACTCCAGGTTGAAACTTCGGGAGTATAAAATCTGTCTCATAATTTACCATGTCTCTGTGTTTTTTTGCTTGAGGGAACCCAACTGCCATACGAGAAAGACGCCAGGCGTAGCCAGGATTCAAAGGCGAGGGAAACCAGAAGCAGACGCCAGCCGCACACGGCTGTCTCCTCGGGCCGTTCTCAAAAACGCGGCCCGCACGCGCCGGGTGCTCTGCTCCCGTTTTACTTACCCATTATAAACGTAGTATTCAAGCTGACGGATAGTAAATTCCTGCTCAGAGATGATCCTTTTCACGACATCGCCAAGGGTGAGAATGCCCTCCAATCGTCCGTTATTGAGGACCGGCAGATGGCGGATTTGTTTTAACGTCATCATCCCCATGCAGTCCTCGATCGTATTGTCGGGAGTCACGTATACGACGGACGTGGTCATCAGCTCGCTCACAGCGGTATCCTTCGAAGACTTGCCCTTCAGAATTACCTTTCGCGCATAATCACGCTCCGAGAAAATACCGGCAAGTCTGCCATCCTCCATGACGAGCAAGGCGCCTATGTTCTTGTCCGCCATGATTTCAAGGGCTTCGTAGGCTGTCGCATGAGGCGAAACCGACCAGATCTCGCGACTCTTTGTTCTCAAAAGCTCTTTGACGGTAATCGTTGTGTTTGTCATCGCATCGCCTCCTTTGATTGAGAAATGCTCATCCTCTCTACGGCGCCGCGCCCCCCTGAAGGCATCATGATTTTCCATCCGCCCACTGCCGGTGCCCGGCATTTCTTCTTTCCATTTTCTCTGAACAAAACTATCCTTGTCAACGTGAAGTTTGGATGATGAGGTAGATTAGTAACTCCGCATTCATAGAAGCATGTGTTCAGGGTGATCGCTCCGGAGTCATCATTCTGCCGGCAGGTCCTTTGCTCCTTCAGGAACCACGAGGATGAAATCCCCCAGCCCTTGGTATTCTCTCTGAAAGCCGGTGTGTTCTCCCTCCACGGAAGAGATGGTAAGAACGCTGAGTCTTGGATCGGCTTTTTTCAAATACCAGTAAATCCCACCGTAGTTCTGGGAATGATAAACGCCGTTATAATGAATGAACAGGCCCTCTGCAACGAGATTTTTCATAACAAAATGTGCCATCGTCGCATCTTTTACAGCCTGAGCAGCCACAACATTTTCGGGTCTCATCCGCATTCTGTGTCCCATGTCGAGATTCATGCCCATCATCTCCCGATAACCGGGCGTCGCCAGATCAACTGAAATCGGCAGGGGAGCACTGTATTGTTTCGCCTCTTCGGATAACCGCTCCAGCGCTTCGATGCCTTCCCGCGCGACAAGGTTGGCATACCTCCTCGGAACATTTGTTGCGATGAATCGCAGAGTATTTTCCTTCGCAAAATCCACGAGACCGCGGTAATCGGTCTCGTAATTATTCCAGACTTTTGCTTCAGCAACGAGGTGCCTGTGCAAGATCAATCCCGCGAGATACTCGTCCAGAATCAGTTGATTGTCGGCTTCGAACATTTCCGCACCGAGAGCCATATCACCCCGTCCCGCTGAGAAGAGGTCTCTCGTTATCTCGAATTGCAGCTGATGGACAAGACGATTGTCGTGAACTTCGCCGAACAGGACCACATCTGCACGCGCAAGCCGGTCCACGGTCTCATCATATCGGATCTCCTCGCCTTCTCCCTTATACAACCGGTAAGCGGGTTTGTCGTGGGTTTTGCCGGCTGGTCCCTTCACCGGGTTCTTCCTCCTCCTTCACTACCTCCAACCCTTGATTGCTACAAAAGGATTCACTTCTGCCCGAGATAAAACACGATACTGACGGAAGCATTCACGGCGATGTCTCCGACCTCGATGGGGGTCTCGGGTGCGGCTGCCGCTTTTGACTCAGCGTATGCCTGCCTCAGTACGGGATGGAATGTCTCTGAACCGCAGGATGGAGCAATGCTCTTGATGCCCGAAATGTTCACACCGAGCGTTTGCGCAACAAAGGTCGCCTCTTTCTTTGCCTCTTCCGCCGCCTTTTTCAGGACTCTGTCGCAATAGCTCTTCTCATCCTGGAGAATAAAGCTTATGTTCTGGACCCTGTTTGCCCCAGCCTGGATGGCGCTGTCGATGAGTTTCCCTGCGCCCTCGATCCTCTTTGTCCTCACCGTTACCTGATGGTTTGCCCGGTATCCGGTAAGTATGCTCTTCTTTTTCATGCTGTCGTAATCATATACCGGCTGGACTGAATAGGATGAGGTTTTTACCGAATCCCCCTGCTCCGGGGTGATGAGGCGCTTCAGGGCATTCACCACCGCTTCCGCCCTCGTGCTGTTTGCGGCAACCGCATCGTCAGCCGTTTTCCCGGTCGTCTCGACGGCAAGGGTAATGACGGCGGTATCAGGGGGAACATATTCCCGTGCCTGACCGGTTACCGAGATCGTTCCTTTTTCTTCCTTCGTGTCCTCGGCAGCAGCGAAGCTGAAGAGACTAAGAATGAAGATACACATAAGGACGGCCGGCGTTCTTAGGCCTTTCATCATTGTCTGCATGTTTCTCCTCCTATCCTGAATGTCTCCTTAACCATTACGTATAAAAATAGTACATCTTTGAGGAAGGTTTGTAAATGACGGTTCCAATGAAGGTACAAAGAAGCAAGATGTACTGAACGACCAAGGGATATTTTACAACCAGAACTCGGGATACTTGCGGCTCTTCGGAATATTATTCACTATGAGAGCAATGATGAGCATGACAAGGGCGCCGAGGCCCGCCGGGATAAGGGCATAGAGGAACCCGAGGCTGTTTATTTTTTCACCCCCGATGACGGCGATCAAAGCCGTCGCGCCCCCCGGGGGATGGAGCGTTTTGGTCGCGTGCATGACCGCGATCGCCGTTGCAACGGCGAACGAAGCAGCGAACCAGAGGTGACCCTGGAAGAGTTGATAACTGGTCACGCCGATCAAAGCAGAAAGGATATGGCCCCCGATGAGGTTTCTCGGCTGGGCAAGGGGACTCTTGATGGCGCCGAAGATGTGGACCGCCGAGGCGCCGAATGACCCGATGAGCAGGGTGAGGGCGGTCCCGGCGAAAGCCTTATAGCTGATGAGCGCTACGGCAGCGATGCCGAGGAACGCGCCTGCCCATGACCAGGCGATCTCGGAAAGATGCGGGGCAGGAGGGCTCTGGGTGCCGCCCTTCATCTTCAGCACATAGTTTTTCATCACGTGTCTTTTCTCTCTCGTTGCATCAGGGTTTCCTCGTGATGAGTGAAGCCCGGACAATGTCATTCCGCGAAACAATACCGGTGAGATTCCCCCCGCTGCCCAGGACCGGTGTCCTGTTGATCTTCCTGCTCGAGAATAGATCAGCGATTTCCATGACCGGAGTATCTTCCTGGATCGTGACGGCAGGGGACGACATGATGTCCCCCGCGGTCTGTGCGCGGATGGGAAGAGCGATGCATCCCTTGCCTTTCAGGCATTCCGCGATGATACTCATGAAATTCTTCGTTTCCGTTCCCCCCATCCGGGAGAGGAAGTCCTTTTCGGAAATGATTCCCGAGACCCTTCCTGTCTCATCGAGGACCGGAACACCCGAGATGCCGTTCGCTGCCATGACCGCCGCAACCTCTCGCAGCGGCGTCTTGGTGTCCACCGTGACCACTTCCCGTGTCATGATGTCCCGTGCTCTTACGCTCTTCGTGATGCGCTCGAATGCGTGGCGGTAGGCGAGCTGATAAATGTGCTTGAGGTCCTCGGGCGTGATATCGAGGTACCCGGGGATGTCTTTCATAGCCTCGTAGATATCGTCGTCCGAGAGCTCGATCTGAAAGGGGAAGGACTTTTTTTCAGGTGTTCTGTCCATGGAACAGTCTCCTCAACAGCGCCTCAGGAGTTGTTCCATTGTAGACCAACAGAAAAGCCAGGAAGTATGATGCAGATCATACCTAAGGGGAAGGGGCTACCGGACTGCTGCGTTGAATCGCCTGGTTCTCGTCTGCATGAAAGAAGGGTCAGGCCGCTGGTGAGACATGTTCCCCTCGATATTTTCGAGGCGGTCTGCTGTTCCCGGATGGGTCTTGAGCATTCCTCCCACAGAGCCTCTCCCCTGTTCGATGAGCCGTTTGACAAAGCTCTCGAGCGCATGAGGGTCATACCCTGTTTGCGCAAGGTATGCGAGGGCGGTCTTGTCGGCATCGGATTCCTGCTCTCTTCCGTACCCGTTGACGACGAGGGTCTTGATTACATCATCAATGGAGCCTTCGAAGAGTCCAACGAGCTTATTGAGGTCCTCAGAGCCGTACTGTTTCGCTGCTTCAGAGCCGATGACGGCGAGCGCCTCGGTCCACCGGGACTTTTTGATCGACGCGATACCGTCGCGGTGATTGATGTGCGCGACTTCGTGTGCGAGCACCGCCGCGAGTTCGTCCTCGTTTCTGACCGCGTCGATCATGCCCCGGGTAATGAAGATCGTGCCTCCGGGGCATGCAAAAGCATTCACTTCCTGCGTGTCGAGAATCTCGAAGTGATAGCCGCCATAGGTGAAAGGATTTTCGGAATGGAGAGCCACCGAAAGCCCGACGAGATTAACATACTCGGTCAGCCCCTGGTCCTTGAGGAGGGGGTACATCGAGAGGAGCCGCGCTGCGACTGCCCGGCCCACGTAGTACTCTTCGGTCTCGCTGATCGGCCGCGCCGCTTTCGATGCGGCCTCAATGGTCGCGGCGAGCAGGTCGAGTTCGCGGGACTTCCCCCGCTCGATCGGCACGGACTCGCAGCCCGCGAGCAGGACGGTGAGCATCATGAGAGAGATGATTGTTTTCATGGTGCGAGGGAGAGCCCTCCCTCCTTCATGAATTCCATGAGTTTGGAATCCGGCACATCGTAGGCCTCGATCAAATCGACGGCGCGGAAATCGAGATCCGGATTCTTCCCTCGGTACGATTTTTCCACCTGGGGATTGAACCCTTTGCCGGCGAGCGCCACTTCATCCTGCGAAGCAGCGGAGGGCTTCGACCCCCTGAGTCCGGAGAGGGAGAACTTCTTTTCCTCGAGGGCGCTTTTATGGATGCAGCCAGTGGTTCCTTTAAATCTGACCCGGTACCAGTCACCTTCCCGTGAGAGAATAGCGACGGCGTCGTTATACCGCACCTTCGCCTTCACCGGAGCGAAAAACCGGCAGGACTCCCGGATGGCGTTCTCTCTGGTGACGACCCTGGCGGTCTCGGCGAAAAGAGGCGACGCCATAAGGAAGGCGAGAACAAGCGCTGTGCTGCAAGCCCTGAAGTTCATTTCACGGTCATTTTAATGATATCCCACCCTTCTGTCAATTCCGGCGCGGCAAGAAGCTCCCTGCACCATGACAGGTAGTGACGGGATGGTCCGTCATCGGGATACTCTTGTGCGAGGGCATGGAAGATGTCGGCTGCCTCGGTGAATCTCCTCTCATGAAACAGGGAAAGTCCCTGGTGGAACCGGTCGGTCAGCGCCCTCTGTCCCTCTCCTGCGGATTCCATTTCGGCGGCGAGCTCGTAAATTGCTGCCGGCAACGATTTCCCCTTCACTTCGATCTTCCCGAGTTCGCGCATGAGGAAAAGATTCCCGGTCTTTGCCCGTGTTTCTCCACTGATGATGATCTTTGTCCTGAAGAGCTTGTTCACGGATTCGAGCCTCGAAGCAAGGTTGACCGTGTCGCCGACCGCGGTGTAATCAAAGAGCCGGTCGCTCCCCAGGTTGCCGACAATGGCATCTCCCGAATGAATCCCTATGCGCATGGAAATCGGCTGCAGGCTGTCCTTCACGAAGGTTCTGTTTATGCCGTCGAGGGAGTCCATGCACCGGAGCGCTGCACGGCAGGCGTTGATCTCATCCTGCTCGGTATCGAGCGGCGCACCCCAGAATGCCATGATCGCATCGCCGATGTATTTGTCGATGACTCCCTTGTGTTGAATGATCACTTCGGTAAAAGCATTCAGGATGGTATGGAGGATTTTCGCCGTCTCTTCGGCAGGGAGCTGCTCCGCAATCGTGGTAAAGCCCGCAATATCGGCAAAGAAAACCGTAACTCTCCTTCTCCGGCCGCCCGGCCTGATGACCGAGGGGTTTTTGAGGACATAATCAACGAGGGTCTGGTCCATGTACTGGGAAAATGCCCTCCTGACAAACCGCCGCTCCTTCCCCTCGGTGGCGTAGCTGTAGACCGTGGCGATGATGAAACTGACGAAGAGAGCTGCGGACGGAGAGATGATATCCAGATATAAGGAAGAAGCAAAGAGAGCAGCAGGGGCGGAGAGCGTCAGTGCGAGCATGCCGAGGAAGAGTGCGATGTTGACGCCGACCGAGTGGTGCCGCAGCACGACGGAGCTGATGAGCACGCAGATGAAGAGCATGAAGCTGACTGGAAAGGCCGGATGGAGGGGGAGGAGGAAATTCCGGTGCATGAGGTTTTCAAGGGCAGTGGCGTGGATTGATACTCCCGTGGCGATGGAGGATACGGGGGTCGGCTTGAGGTCGTAGAGGCCCGCGGCCGTCAGCCCCACGAAGACCTTCTTTCCTTTGAAGTAATCTTTCGATATCAGCGGTTCAGCTCCGGCACTGCTCTCCACGGAGGACTGGAGGACATTAATGGCCGAAATGCTCTCGAAGGGTTCCCTGGTGCGAAAAAACCGC
Organism: bacterium; assembly: GCA_050268805.1. Lineage (GTDB taxonomy): Bacteria > Nitrospirota > Thermodesulfovibrionia > Thermodesulfovibrionales > BMS3Bbin05 > JBLNHB01. Next base: position 12,284 of record JBLNHB010000256.1, read on the forward strand.
AGGAGGAGCCTGCCGTCACGAAGGGGAACTTCACGGGTGCCAATGAAGGCCCTTTCGTCCCGGATTTTCATGACGCCAGTATTGAGCAGATAGGGGAGCACAAAGTTGGGGATCGTTTCTTCTCCCATGCGGAAGAAGAGCGGGACCCGGCGGTAGATGCCGTCCCTGTCTGGTTCGATCGCCGGATTACCGCTCCCCCTGACCGCATTGAGGAGCGGATCGATGGGAGGAATGGCAGAGCGGAACGATATGTCCGCCATGATGGCGGCCTTGACCGAAATTCTCCGGATGAATTCCCTGTCCTTCTCATCGAGAGCGCGCTCATTATTGGTGAGGAATACGGGGAGATAGACATTGGACGCCTTTGTCACGGCTTCCGCGAAGACCCGATCGTCCTCTGCCCCGTAGGATGAAGGCTCGGTGAAGAGGATATCCATGAAGACCGCGTCAGCCTCCGAGAGGTATTTGACCAGGGGGGCGTAGACCTGCCGGGGCCAGGGCCACTGGATCGACAGCTCGCTGCTTGCCTTGTCGATGCTCGGCTGGTCGACTTTCACGATGACGATCTCCTCCTGAGGACCGGAGGGGTTGAACAGAGATGAAAAGAGGTCATATGCTTTCCATTCGAAACGGTCGAGGATTCCCGAAAAGGAAAGGGTGAGGGAAAGAAGAAAGGATATTCCCGCAACGGCAACGACCTTCCGGGCTTTCTGTTGTTCAATCATGGACATCGGCCTCTCTTCGCGGTCGCCATCGGACCTCCCCTTGGATCTCCTCCGTTATCATACCAGATCATCCGGGCATGACCGTCTTTCGGTCTTCGGCTTTGCCCCATTCTCCGCTTACGCTCTCTCGCACTGTCTCACTCTCATGGCCCTTTTTGCACTATAATATCACTCTTGACGATGAATGCCATGATACCGAAAGAAGAGATCAGGCAAAGGATAGAGAACCTGCAGGCGAGGCTCGCCACCGAAGGGCTGGACGCCGCCCTCTTCAGCCATGCCGTAGACGTTTACTACTTCTCCGGTACCCGCCAGAACAGCGTGCTCTGGGTGCCGCAGGACGGTGCGCCCGTCCTGCTGATACGAAAGAGCTTCAGCCGCGGACAGCAGGAGAGCAGTCTGAAAGACATCCGGCCGTTCCCTTCGAGCAAGGACCTGCCTGGCATCTTCGGAAAGGGGATAAAGAGGATCGGCCTCGCCTTTGACGTGCTCCCTGTCCAGCATTTCACCTTTTACCGTACCCTTCTCCCGGACTCCGAGTTCACCGATATCTCTCTGATCAACCGCGGGCTGCGGTCGGTGAAATCCGCATGGGAGATCGAGCAGATGCGGAAGAGCGGCAGCATGCTCTCCGGGGCCTTCAGCCGGATACCCGAATTTCTTGAACCCGGATTGCGTGAACTCGACCTTGCCGCAGAGTTCGAATACCTTCTGCGAAGGTCGGGCATCGGCGGATACCTCCGTATCCGCGGCTTCAACCAGGAGATCACCGGGCTGGCCATTTCTGGCGCAAACGCCGCTGTGGCCGGCTGCTTTGACGGGCCTGTCACCGGCAGGGGGCACTGGATCGCGGCGCCGTACGGCCCTTCAACAGACGTCATCAGGGAAGGACATCCCATCATCGTCGATTACGGCGGTTTTTACAACGGCTATCTCGTTGACATGACCCGGATCTTCTGCTTCGGCAGACTCGATCAAGAGATGGAAAGGGCGTTCAGGATTTCTCTTGATATACAGGCATGGGTCAGAGAGAACCTCATGCCCGGAAGAGCCTGTGAAGACCTTTACCACGGCGCCGCACAGATGGCGGCTGATGCAGGGCTCGCTGAACACTTCATGGGCCATCCGGGTGAGCAGGCCAAATTCGTCGGCCACGGCGTCGGGCTTGAGCTGGATGAGCTGCCTGTTCTCGCGCCGAAGTTCAAGGCCCCGCTCCAGGCAGGTCATGTCATAGCCGTTGAGCCGAAGTTCCTCTTCCCCGGCAGAGGCGCCGTGGGCATAGAAAATACCTTTGCGATAACCGGGGAAGGATGCGAAAACCTCACTGGCCTGTCCGATGAGATTGTGTACCTCTGACCTTTAAGCAGTTCCGATGGCAACATTAGGTCCGAAAATAGTTTTTCAACAGACTGATAGTGCCATGGAGAGGCCAGTGATCCGCCGGTTTGCCTATCGCTGCTGCTCGATATGTTCCCTGAACTTCTGGAGGAATTCGCCGGGGGTCGCGATCGTGATACCAGGGATGGTCTTCACGCCGCTTTTCAGGAAGTGTTTCTTATCCCAGCTGACAAGGTAATCAGCGCCCGAGGATATCGCGGCTGCGAGGATCGGCGCGTCATTCTGGTCGATCAGCGAATGATACCTACTTACCTGTTTTGGAGAAGGATCATCGACGAAGGTAGGTGAATGGTATTGCATAAATTCCCGGTAATCTCCGAGCATCTCGGGAAGATTTGCCTCGATGTTCCTTGGATCGGGCAATCGGAACAAGGAGGACAGTTTTAAAGGTGCCGAGTATCTGGAAGCGGGGCGTCAATCGTACGAACATTCGTGTATAATAAACTCTTCTTCGCGGTACATCGCATGATTATCCACGGGATCAATTCAGTAAGAGAGGCCCTGACGTCGGGCATGGCGGTCGAGGAAATCTACGTTGCCGACAGGAGAGATGCGAGGATCGCCGAAATCGCCGACCTCGCTTCCCGGCGCCGTGTAAGGCTGGTGGTCAGGGAACGGGGCTTTTTCAGGGGGATCGGTGGACAGTCAGCACAGTTCGTAGCGGCGAGGGTCGACATCGGATCGAAGCCCTTTGATGAACTCCTTTCCGAGCGGGGAAGCGGGCTCTTCCTTGTCCTCGACCAGATAGAAGACCCGCGGAATCTCGGTGCGATTCTCAGGACTGCCCTGGCAGCGGGGGTTGACGGGGTGGTGATCCAGTCCCATCGGGCCTGCGGCATCACACCGACGGTCTTTGCCGCGTCCGCAGGGGCTGTTTCCCATTTGAGAATTGCGGAAGTCCCGAACATCAAAAACAGCCTCAGGGCATTCAGGGATGAAGGATATGCAATCATCGGCGCCGAGGCAAACGCCGGGAAAGACCATTGGGAAGCAGATTTTTCGGGTCCGACGGTGCTGGTCATG
>JBLNHB010000257.1:0-3755 GCA_050268805.1 bacterium
CTGGGAGTAACACCCTGTCACGAATACCTCCGCTCCTGTCCTCAGTGCTCTTCTGATACACTGCCGCGACTGATAATCGCTCTTTGCCGTTACCGTGCAGGTGTTGACGATGCAAATATCGGGATTATCCGATATACCCACCGGCTCATGACCCGAGGCCCTGAGTGTATGCTCGATTGTGTCGGATTCAGATTGGTTCACCTTGCAACCGAGGGTGAGAATCGAAAACTTCATTTTGCCGGCCTTCCTACAAGAGAGTGCTTATATGCCTCTGTGATGACGACAGGCACTATGCTTCCAGGTTCCAGTGGACCTGAAGAACGAATACTCAGGATCTTATTCGTTCTTGTTCTGCCGCTTATTTCGCGGGTATTCGGTTCGTAGTCTATCAGAACATCCACTACGTGCCCCGCAAGAAGAGCATTCTTCTTCATGGTTACTTCATCCTGCACGTTCAATATATGAGAGAGTCTTTCCGACTTCACCGAATCATCAACATGGCGGTCCATTGACGCAGCTCTTGTCCCGGGTCGGGGAGAATATATGAAAGCAAAGATGCCATCAAATTCAATTTCTTTCAGGCTGCGGATCGTGTCATTATGGTCATCCTCGGTTTCGGAAGGGAAGCCGGCAATGATGTCGGTGGTTATGGCGATACCGGGGACCGACTCCCGCAGAGCGACGACTTTGTCCAGGTAGCCTTGATAGGTATACCCCCTGTTCATCAGATTGAGTATTCTGTCCGACCCTGACTGCAACGGAAGGTGCACATGCTCACAAACCTTGGGGAGGTCACTCAACGCCTGGATGAGGCGGGGCGAGAAATCCCGGGGATGCGATGTTATAAACCTGATTCTCTCGATCTCGGGTATGCTATTGACTTCCCGGAGCAGGCCAACAAAGTCGGTGTCGGCGCGGTAGGAATTTACGTTTTGCCCCAGGAGGGTAATTTCCTTATATCCCCTCTCCCCTAAAGCCCTGATTTCCTCGAGGATATCCCTGGAAGGCCTGCTTACCTCCCTACCCCTCGTGTAAGGAACGATACAATAGGAACAAAAATTATTACAGCCATACATGATATTGACCCAGGCCCGCACGTTGCTGTCCCTCTTTGCCGGGGTGCTTTCATAGGCGATATCCGCGCTCTCTAGAGTCAGAGTTGATTTCCCGGGCCGGGAACTGAGATTCCCTATTCTGGTGATGTGCTGGGGACCGATAACATGATCGACAAAAGGGGCTCTCTTATGGATCTTTCCAGCCTCCTGCTGGGCGATGCATCCGGCAACGACAATGCTAAGATCGGGATTCTGCTTCTTCAGCCCTTTAATTCTGCCGAGATCGCTGTAAAATTTTTGCTCCGCCTTGGAGCGTATGCTGCAGGTATTGAAGACAATAACATCAGCATCAGACGGATCGTCGGTCTTTTGGTAATCGGCCTGTTCCAGTATTCCCGCCATCTTTTCGGAATCATGGACATTCATCTGGCAGCCGAAGGTCTTTATATAATATTTTTTCATGGAATTTATTATTGCCGATTGCATTTTCCGAAAGCAAGAAATGTGAAGGGAAAGCAGGTCATTCACGAAAATACCCGAGTTTCTCCATTTCCTTGATAACCCACGCATCTTGGAGCATCTCATCACCCTCAAGTTCCTGAATTGTCCGTGCGTATTCCTTCAGGAAACAGTAAACCACTCTCTTCTTGTCGCTATTGAGCAACTGGTCGATGTCAGTAACTGTATCTTTGAGAGCAAATCGTACACTCAACCCATTGACGATGCCCGAAAGCATCCTGTCTTCGATTTCTGACTGTATGAACAGAATGAGAGTACTCGAATCTTTGCTGACCAATTTCATGAATTGCGCGGGTTCAGAGAGCGGAATACGATTCTCTTTCGACCACGATAGTAAATCAGACACATACTCGATACGCGAAACAAAGTATTCCCTGGCAACGTCCTGAAGAATGCCTTGATAATCACGTAAAAAGATCATTTCGCCTCCTTTTATTCAGTTTTCCAAAATTGAGTCGAGCTGAGCGGTGAGTCTATCGAGGTGTTTTTTTTCTTCCCTCGATAGGGCATTGAACACATTCTGAGCATGAGCATCATCGAAGTGTCTGCTCATTTTGATGTAGAGGTCGTATGCATTCGTTTCGAGCGAAATGGAGAGTTCCAGAACCTCAATCAAACCCTTTCCCTGAGCCCATTCCAAAGCCTCCTGAACCTTCATTCCTCCTTCCATAACGTCGGTATCAGGCTTCTCAGGCATCAGAGACCAGGGAAAATCAGGCTCTGACTCCCTCATCGTCAACTTTGCATACAGGGCAGAGAGTGCAGACTTATGGTGCTCTTCTGCAATGGTAAGGTCATGATAAAGAGATTTGGCTTTTTGCTCCTGGACACGGATTTCCATAGCCGCATAAAATGTTCGGGACCCTTCTTCGAGAATCCATGAAAGCGCGATGAGCTCCTCTGGCCTATGAGCCTTCGAAAAGAATGCCATTCCTGCTTCAGGAACACCGACAGCGGTCAAGCCATGCCACGCGGAGATCCCGCCGTCCATGCTGTAAACTTCCCTGAACCCCGCATTCAGCAGCATCCCGGCAGCAGCACGGCTGCGCATACCCGACTGTCAATAGGTGATCGTCGGCTTCTCCGGATCGAGCTCCTTCATCCGGGATGGTAGTTCTCCAATCGGGATCAATTGAGCACCAGGAAGATGTCCCTTCTCGTACTCTCCTGGCTGCCGCACGTCGATGAGATTGTATTCATCAGGCTGCCTGGTTTTGATAAACTCACGGATGCGATCCGGCGACCACTTCGGGACGGGTTTGAAGAAATTCAAGAGGCCCATGGTAACCTTTCCTGTTCAATGGATTGAATACTATTTTATAACAAATCGCTCTACCATGGGTACTTTGAAAGGACGCACCGTAGGAAGAATGTCTTCCTTGGTTACGTGTCTCGGTCCTTCCTGCAGAGATCTAAACGCGCTGCCGCGCGTGGTGATGTGATGTACTGCCCCGGCGTACTCGATTCGCAAGGGCTGGGCCATGCACCTGGTCTATCAAAGATCCCCTCTTTACTCCTCACGTGCTTACCAAAGGGTAAAGCCCTGTAGACCTGATTGAGAGGCGGCTCCGATATCATAGTGTGCCCTTAAGAGCACGAATGACTGATTATGGTCCTAAAAGAGACCCATTGAGGAACGGCCAGAGGAGACGTGCATGTACTCCTTGACAACCACCTTTTTCATAGGTGACCCCCTTTTTTGACCCTGTCCCATGGAGATTCTTACATGTCTGAGAGCTTCGAACTAAAGTACCTGGATGAAAATTTGAGCTACGGGAAAGATTCCTCACACAATTGTGAACATCAATCCTGATTCTCTAATAGAGATAAAAAATATCTAAACCGGAATTGCCGCCCGCGAGGAATAAATATCTTCCCGTTATGATTAGGTCCCTGGCGGCATCAGGAGTTCTTATCTTTCCTAGGTAATACGGAGTTACGGGATTAGAAATATCAAAAGCCGCTATTCCATAATTGAAGTCGCCATCTGAAACATATATCTTGTTTTCTATTAAGGCCAGATCGGTGGCAGTACCGATGGTTCCGGTATAGCTCAGGACATCGTCGGCCCAGCCATCTCCATTGCCATCCGTCCCAAACTGGGCTGTCCCCAGCCTGCCCAGACTCACGATCACCATCCCCGTCTTTGCCGCGATATACACCTTGTCCCCTACGATCTCC
>JBLNHB010000258.1:0-4791 GCA_050268805.1 bacterium
ACTAAAAGGAGGTAACCATGCCACTGAAAAGTTTCATACTCTGGCCTGAGCATCCTGGGTTGTCGGTGTTGGTCTGGATGGCAGGCGCGGTCGTAGTCCTCTATCTTGCCCGGGTTCCTGCGCAGCAGCTTATCCAATCTATCAGCAGGATCATCCGGAATGCGTTGCGGATGGCATCGCGCTCGGTTCTCCTCGGTGCGAAACGCCTTGAGCTCCGCAACCGGGAAGTGTTGCTCGCCCATGGCCGCGAAGCTGCCGAGCGCATGCTCGAGCGGGAATTCGAGCGGGTCAATGCGGTGGTCAAGAAGGACCTTCAGGGATATCCCGCTCTGCACCGCAACCTCGGAGACTTGGTTACCCGCATCGACGAGGATTACCGGGAAAGCACTGAGGTGCCCCCGTCGCCACCTGAATGGATCGGAGCAGTGGAGGCCGTTGCGAAGATTCCACCCACCGGGGATACCCTCGTGTCGAATATGCTCGGAGAGATTAAAAAGGCGCTCGAGCGGCATCACAAAACATCGATGGAGGAATACCGAAAGGCGAGCAAGAAACGCCATACCCTGCTCAGGAAGATGATGCCCTTCTGGCGCAAACTGACGAATACCGTGGACAAGGTGGGCAAGACGATCATGGGACTGCAGGAGCGGTCTGCTGTCATTGACAACAAGATGGCGGCCTATGAAGAGATCCTCGCGAAAACAGACAAGGCAGCACGGATGCTCTCCTCATCCTCGATGACCCAGTTCTTTATCGCGGGGTTTGTTCTGCTCATCGCCATCGGCGGGGCTGTGGTGAATTTCAATCTCATCGCCCTGCCGATGTCCGAAATGGTCGGGGGCGGCAGCTACATCGGCCCCTTCAAAGCATCCAACATCGCGGCCCTCGTGATCATACTCGTCGAGACCGCCATGGGCATCTATCTCATGGAGGCTTTGCACATCACGAGGCTCTTCCCGATCATCTCAACCATGGAGGACAGGCTGCGGCACCGGATGATCGGGGTCACCTTTGCCATTCTCCTCGTTCTCGCCGGCGTCGAAGCAGCCCTCGCCTTCATGCGCGACCTCATAGCCTCGGACATGCAGGCCCTCAGGCAATCGCTCGCCGGAGTGCAGGAGATCCAGGCTGCCAATCGGTGGATACCGACTGTCGGGCAGATGGTCATGGGCTTTGTCCTGCCCTTTGCCCTTGCCTTCGTCGCGATCCCTCTCGAGTCGTTCGTTCATGCTTCGCGTACCGTTGCTGGTGTTGTGCTCACAGGCATGCTTCGCAGTCTCGCATTCCTGCTCCGCCTCATCGGGAATATCGCGGGGTATGCCGGTGAAGCGGTGGTAAAATTTTACGATCTCCTGGTTTTCCCTCCCCTCTGGATCGAACGGCTCATACGGGACCGGAAGAGACAGAATCCCGCAGGGTCAGTAAAGGAGATGCCACAGTGAGGACCATTACTTCCATAATACTGGTTGTTATAATGCTGGTTTGCCTGATCGGGTGTGTCGATTCAACGAGCCGCGCAACGGGCGTATACATGCTCCTCGACACATCGGGAACCTATTCCGGAGAGCTGAAGAAGGCCCAGGCGATCATCAATTATCTCCTTGGAACGCTCCAGCCCGGCGATTCGCTTGCCGTGGCACGCATCGATACCGGCAGCTTCAGCGAAAAGGATATTGTTGCCCGTGTAACCTTTGACAAGCGACCCTCGGCCTCGACCAATCAGAAGCGGGCGTTCCAGAAGAAGATCGATGAGTTCGTTGGGGCTGCGCAGGGAAGTCCCTATACCGACATCAGCGGCGGCATCCTCCAGGCGGTGGAGTACCTCAATGAGACCGGGGCAGGCAGGAAGTACATCCTCATCTTCTCTGATCTCAAAGAGGACCTCGCAGAAGGATATGTCCGCAACTTCCCGGTCCGGATGGACGGCGTCCATGTTGTGGCCCTGAATGTGACGAAGCTCAGGAGCGACAACGTCGATCCCCGGGAATACATGGGCCGACTCGAGTTCTGGAAGAAGAAGACGGAAGAGGGCGGAGGAACATGGCGGGTCGTCAATGACCTCGATAGGCTCGAAGCAATTCTCTCTGATTAGTGCCTGTATCATTCCTGTTCGCTCTCGACGAGCAGGCGTACCCCACCGAACCTCCCCTTACAATAAGGGGAGGTTCGGTGGGGTTACCTTTTTCGACACTCCACCCGGATGCATGACTGACATGAGCGGGTTGTATTCCATCAATTCAGGTCTTCCCATATTGTCCCCTCAATAGGTATAATGTGTAACATTGTGAAGATGAGGATTAACATGCCAAACCAGGAAAGTGATTCATGAAATTCGGAGAAATGCTGATCAAGGATAAGGTTATATCCGAACAGGAGCTGAGAGCTGCCCTCGACCGGCAGGTAATGTTCGGGGGCAAGCTCGGCACCAACCTTGTGGAAATGGGGGTATTGAAGGAGGAATATCTCACCAATCTCCTCAGCAAGCATCTGAGGATGGCCTCCGCAGACATGAAGCTCCTGGTTGCAATCCCCGAAGAGGTCATCAGTTCGATTTCCCCTGACGTTGCGCTTCAGTATCGGGTCGTTCCCTTCAAAAAGGAGAGAAAGCGGCTTCACGTCGCGATGGATGAGGGCCTTAATCTCTCAATTCTTGATGAGCTGCGGTTCAAGACCGGGTTCGACGTGATTCCCTATATCGTCTCTGAAATACGTCTTGTCTATGCGCTCGAAAAATATTATGGGTTTAAGAGAGACATGCGTTTCATCAGTATTATGAAAGGTCTTCCGGAAGAGAGCGCGGGAGGAGGAGCGGCTCAGGAAGAAAAGGTTGGCGAGCCTGAAGAGCTGAAAAGAATCAAGGAGGCATTCGTCGATATCAAGGACAAGGATGAGATAGCAGAACTCCTGATCAGCGAGGGTGGAAAGGTTGCATCAAGGACGATCGCTTTTATCATTAAGGAGGACCATCTGGAGGGGTGGAGATCGAGACACGTGAAGGTCGATGATTTTTCAATTGATATAGAATCAGGTTCGGTCGTTGGAGAGGTCATCGCAAAGAAGAATTTTCACCGGGGCCCCATACCTTCCGTCCAGGGGAATACCACGCTCATCGCTCTCCTCGGCGGCACTCCCCAGGATTGTGTGATCATCCCCGTCGGGATCAAAGACCGGATCATCGCCCTCTTTTATGCCGACAACGGCAACGACCGTGTCCTGAGCGGCAACCTCACCTACCTGAACGGCCTGGCCCAGCTTGCTTCGCTCGCTTTTGAACGGCTGATTCTCAGGAACCGCATCCTCGATTTTCCCTTCTCCAAAGGAACGCAGTAGTCTTCAAAGACATGTATCGCCACGCCCGCTCATCTTTGCAGGCAATGTGAGTTAGAAATTCTTAATGTTTATCTACGCCGCTCCATGGTTTCAATTACTTCTGCTATCTTGTCAGCCATTAATTCGAGAGCTTTCTTTCCTTTTTCTGCGGTCGCTTTTCTTGGATTTCCCCAGACACCCCCGGGCCAGTGTTTGATCTTATCCCTGACCACGAGCGGCCTCGGAATCCTGGGATATTCCTCCCTCGATCTTCCCTTGACAAGAGCCGGAGCAAGGTAAAGGACAATCGAGGTTTCGAGTTCTCCCGCATGGGAGTCATTCGGCGTTTCGGTCATGGCCGCGAGCTCCTTCCCGAGGAGATCATAGGGGGAAAAGACAGCGATCTTGATGTCGTGCAATTGTTCGACGAGCATCTCGGCGATTTCTTTGAGCGCAGACATGTGAAGGCTTCCGCCGTGACCGGAGATGAGGAGGACATTTCTCAATCCCTTTTTGTACGCATCGGTAACAAGATCGAATGCGAGAAGCCTCAGGGTTTCCGGCGATATGCTGAGGGTCCCGGGGTGGTCCTTGGTAGTTGTGCAGACACCGTAGGGGACGACCGGGGCGAAGAAGAATTTTTTCTTTTGTGCAACGATCTTCAGTGCTTCCCTGATGATGAGCGAGTCGGTATGGAGAGGCAAATGGCTCCCGTGCTCCTCGACGGTGCCGAAGGGAAAGACGATCGTCTTTGTCCGGCGGAGACGGGTTTTAAATTCTTTCATGGTGATTTCTTCAAGTATGATCATACGAGTCTCCTTGTCCGGTCAATGTATTTTGCCGGAGCCTGCTGGTATTATATACCCATGCAACGTATCTTTTTGCTCTCCCTTCTGGCAGGCATTATCGGGGCGTTCATCGCTTCCGGAAAAGGGAGGAGCGCGCCGCTCTGGTTTTTCATCTGCTTCCTCATGCCGCTCTCGCTCCTCGTTCTCTCCTTCCTTCCGAAGAGAACTGCACCAAAGGCCGGAAGAGAGTGCCCTCATTGCGGAGCGAGAATAAACCGGGAAGATACCGTCTGCCCCCGGTGTAACAGGATGGTTCCGGTGAGTATTACCATGGTGAAATGTCCATCGTGCGAGGTCATGGTCCAGGAGAAAGAGAGGTGCGATCATTGCGGAAGACCGCTGTAAAGAAAAAGGGCAACAGGAAATGCCCGCACGATTCGCTTGTTCAAGATTCACAGACCGGGCCCTCTGTGTTGGACGGGCTTGTGAGAAAGCTCGATGTCTTTCTCTCCCGGTATACCGGCGGTATCCCTGATTCAATTGATCTGAAAGTCGCCCGTGCCTTTGTCTGGGATGGAGCGGGGAGGTACCTCAAGCCGGTGAAGAGGCCGGTCCGGATCCATCCTGATGATCTCCTCGGCATCGAAGAAAATAAGAAGCTGATCATCGGAAACACGAAAAATTTCCTCGATGG
>JBLNHB010000259.1:0-2528 GCA_050268805.1 bacterium
CTCGAGGATGATCTTAATGTTATAGGGGTTCCGTATCCCCAATCCCGAACCGATCGGGGCTGCCAGCGGCATGACCGCAGCGGCTCCCGCGTCGACAAGCCTCTTGGCGGTTATGGGATCATCGCTCGTATAGGGAAACACGATGAACCCTTCCTTTGCCAGGATCTCGGTCGCCTTCAAGAGGCCGCAGACGTCCGGAAAGAGGGTCTTGTCGTCTCCGATCACCTCGAGCTTGATCATGTCCGAAATCCCCGCTTCACGGGCGAGACGTGAATACCGGAGGGCGTCTTCGACATTGTAACACCCCGCGGTGTTCGGGAGAATCTTGTATTTCTTCGGGTCGATATAGTCGAGAAGGTTCGGGCTTTTGCGGTCGAATATGTTCACCCTCCGCACCGAAACCGTAACCACATCAGAGCCTGACGCCTCGATTGCCCTTGCCGTCTCCTCAAAGTCCTTATACTTGCCGGTCCCGACCCACAGCCGCGATCTGAATTCAATTCCCCGTATCACCAGCTTATCTTCGTTCACCTTTAAATTTATCCTCCTCCAACAAAATTGACAATCTCCACCCGGTCGCCTTCCTTTAGACCCCTCAACTGATAATCGGTCTTTTTAACAATCTCAAGGTTAAGCTCTACCGCCACCCTTCCGGGGGTGATCCTCAGCTCCTCCAGCAGACCCTCAACCGTCAATGCCTCTGTCTGATACGTTTCACCGTTCAGCTTTATCTTCATATAATGGTCTTCTTGAGAGATACCCCTCACCCCACCCTCTCCCACAGAGGGGAGAGGCTCCTTCCCTCCCTGTGATGGGAGAGATAAAGGGAGGGTGAATATATTATCAACAGAAACAAAAAATCCGCATCCCCGGAAGGAATACGGATTTACCTGTTCCCATTCCCTACGCCGTCATTAAGCGGATCAGGTTCAAGGGGTCTCCTGCATGAGGACTCTCAGGCGACTGCCTCCCCCAGGGATGAATTAAGTATAAACCATGTGTGGAGAAAACTTCAAATGGAATCCCAGAGAGATTTCTGAATGTCGAAAAAGATTGAAAACGAAAATTGCCGTTTTCCCCGATACAAACACGCGCGGTCAAATCATCAGGCCGAGCATCTCTTAAGAAAATCCTTGAAGAGATGTGGCAATGAACTCTGTGGCCGACTGCGCCCCCGACAGATATGTGCAGTCATTTGCCGAAAATGTTCCTGAGCAGCCCGCCTGACTCCTTTGGTTCCTTATCCTTTTTCCCCTCTTTCGCTTCAGACCTACTCTCCTCTTTCTCGGCGGCAGAAGCCCGTCCGAGCACAGCAGCGCACGGGTGTGTGTCGGCGACGGTGCGACCATAGAGCCCTTCTGCCAAAAGTGAGATGCCGCCAGTAGAGATAGCTGCTCCAATTCGTAAGCCCTCCTTGCCTATTCCCATCACATCCGGAGCCAAACTGGGTTTGGCAAGCGAGCCGCGCACTCGCATCATCTCCGTCAGCGAACCTGCGCCGATTCCGATCCCCTTTCGTGCCACGGGGTGGATGCCGATATCTACCTCCTCCGTCTCAAGGTTAATAATCCCGCTGCCGATCACATAGATTTTGTCGGTCTCGGCGGCGATGCCGTTGTCCGATGTCACGATACCATTCTTAATGGACAGAAACACTACGGAGCAGAGCAGGCGAGTAGTCTTTTCTTCCTTGCTAAAAGGATTAAGAATTCGCACTGATTGTGAGAGGAGATCAGCCCCGATAACCTCCAGGGTACGGTTCTGCATCTCCGCCTCCCCCATGTCTACAAGCACCCGGCCATTCAGGCTGGCCATGAGCGCTGCTATGGAATTCCCCCGACCGCTGAGAAACATTTTAACATTGGTCAGACCGCCGCCTATCAGATCTCTCTTGCCGAAATACTTCAGCACCCGGCCCATCTCGACCTTCCTGGCATCCAATTGAAGAGAGACATCCGCCACATTCTGGCTCGTATCCAGCCTGAGATCAACGGAGACGTTGCCGCCGTTGAGCAGCGCCGTGGCTCTTTTCACTCTGAGTATCCCTCCGGTGAGATTCAGTGATAGTTGCACCTGCTGCAATTCCATGTCCGGTAGACGCAGGACCGTTGCATCCATATCCAGAGCCGCATCGAGTGTGTGCAATACGGTGAACGTCAAAGGCTCAGAAGGAAAGAGCCGATCGGGTTTCTTTTCGATCTTTGCACCTTCCTCTTCCTCTGCAGGAAGAAAGACCGCTTCGTTAATCAGTTTGGAGGTAAGGTGAGCAGTCACCTTCGGACGAGCACCGCCGAAGCTCACTACCACGTCGCCGGAGAGATCGGAGTCTTCGACCGTCGCATGCATACCCGAGACACGGTAGCTGTCCTGACTGCCGGTAAGTTGTCCTCTGATCTCAACTGGACCCACCGCCGGAAGGCTTGCATCTGCCAGCGCGCCGAACTCGTGCAGACTCTCAGCTCTCAGGACGAGTGTTACAGCAAGCTCTCGTGCATCGAGCGGCCTGGCCAGAGAGCCGGTGGCCGACA
>JBLNHB010000260.1:0-6451 GCA_050268805.1 bacterium
ATCCTCTGGCTCGAGGATGAGGAGTTTCCGCCGAGGGTCGATCTCCTCTTTGATTCGACCTGCGATATCCAGATCTCGCTTTCCGACATCATCTGGTCCGTTGCCATCATGACCTGTCTCGTGATGCTGGAGTAATTATTGCAAGGAATTTCGATCGGGCAGCTGAGCTGACCGTACGCTGAGTATCTCTACCTGAATTGCTTCATCCCCAAGGCAACAGCATTTCTCAATCTTCTCAGGTTTTGACCAAATTTTTACCGCGGATGACTTTTTCTGTCAGAGATGTCCAGAGATAAAATGGACTGGGGGAATTATCAGATTAATTCAAACAGTTATGTTGTCTTTCCCTCCATATTCCTTGGTATGTTTTTTGCTCAATTTTAAGTACATTTTTAACGGTCTTCGATAAGAATCACACTTAATGACAAATGTAAAGGAGACTACTGATGATGGACACGGCTCACACATTTCCCAAAAGCCTGCGCCTGATGACCATCGTGATCATTTCTGCCCTTCTCTGTCTTTCCATTGCCCTTGCCGCCCAGAATTCAGCACTCAAGCTCAACACCCAGATCACGAACAAGGAGATCGATCAGTTTGGATACTTCATCGTCGATGCGCTCAGCAAGGGAGACGCACAATCATTCAACAAAGCGGTTAATAAGGATGCCCTCATTAACAGCGCACTCGAAGGCATATCGCTCGAATCAAAAACTGTGAAGGGACTGAGGGAAGGTCTCTCCAAAGGACTCGATCAGGTCGGCGAGACCACCATCAATAGCCTCGGTGAAAAGGCACGGTTGACATACGTGAGAGGCCGTTTTTTGAACCAGACTCCCTATGCTCTTATACGGGTCGATTTCGGAGCCAAGGGTCTGAACTACCTCGACTATATCCTCGAAAAAGACCGGGAAGGCACAGTCAGGATCATTGACTGGTATGATTACTCGCAGGGGCAGCTCTACTCCCATTCGGTCCGCCAGGCACTGGTCCTCCTCGTTCCGAAGGACAAGGGCATCATTCTGAGGCTGCTCGGGAAAGACAGTATCGACGATAAAGCAGTAAAGCATTTCATAGAGCTCTCGAAGCTCGGCAAGGAACAGAAATATCAAGAATGGCTGACGAAATACGCCCAGCTTCCGGACAAGCTGAAATACAGCCGCACCCTCCTCATCAGCCGGGTCTTCATAGCCAACTACAGCGGCGACGAAAAGCAGTACCGGATGGCTCTCGCGGACCTCAACAGGCATTTCGGCACAGATCCGACGCTCAGTCTCCTCCTCGTCGATCATTACCTCCTCGAAGGAGACTACCCTGCAGCCCACACAGCCCTGAACAACCTCAAGAACCATACCGGCGGCGATGCCGCGATTGACGGCATGCAGGCCAACGTCTATCTGACCGAAAAGAACTATCCCGAGTCGCTGAAGTATGCAAAGCTCGCGGTCAAGCAGGACCCGGACTATGAGAACGCCTATTGGACACTCATTGATTCGAGCATCCGCGTGAAGGAGTACAAGACGGCGGTCAAGGCCATTGAAGAGCTCGAAAAGAATTTCGGGTACACCTTCGATCCCAAGGAACTCGCGAAGATCGAAGGGTATGACGCCTTCGCAAAGTCACCGGTTTTTGCTCAATGGAAGAGTAACCGATAGATGCACCGGCAGTGTCTATCATGAATAGCGATGCCACACAAACCCGTTCTCTGGAGGTACGGCATGTCCGCACTCATTAGGCAGGAATACGTCCTGCTCGTTCTGTTCTTCCTCATGTATATGCTTCCTCTCATCCTTGTCATGGTGCTGAGGAGCTACTGCCCGAACAGGCTGATGATCGGCGTATTCCTCTGCCTCTATACCGGGATCGGCCAGTTCTATCTTCGCGGAGGGCTCATCCCGTTTCTGCTTGTCTGCTCTCTCTATGGAATAGCAGGGAAACTGCTGGGAAACAGTATCCCGGCAGTCCTCGCCGTTCACGTGTGTTCGGCAGCGATCTTTTCCTGGAGATTCCAGAAGAATCAGGAAAAATCACTCGTCTTCCGCAAAGCTCATGAGACATACGGCATGAGGCGAGATCAGAGCGCCTTGCCGTCCGTGAGTGTCGCGTTGATGAAAGGGGAGAGGATCCTTTAGAATGTGCGCGATGCCGCAGGATACAAGGAAACACAAGCGATACACACTTACCGCTTCGGCGCTCATACGAATCCCGGAGAGCCAGCCTTTTGAGACGTTGGTAGCCAATATCTCGAAGATGGGACTGGGGCTTTATTCCGACAAACATATCCCCACGGAGACGCCTGTCTCCATCGACCTCTCTTTTTTTTCAAGCGAGGGTATCCTTCAGTCGGATCATATCGAAGGCACTGTCGCGAGCGTCACGAAGATGGGAAGGCTCTACTATATCGGTGTCATCTTTCCAGAAGAGCTGACTAAGGAGCGTCAGCCCTTTCTCTTTGAACACTTTACCAGAATTACCAGTTGGTACTGAAAATGGTATACTAAGGTCACCCATGCCATGGATCTGCCCTGAATGCGGTTTCAAGAACGAGGATGCGGCCCCGCTCTGCGTATGCGGGTATCACGCCCAGGAACTTGATGCCATTTCTTCAGCGGACTGGGAATCGCCTACGTCGATAAAAAGCGATGAGCGGGACCTCGAGGAGCCCCCTACCATTATTGAATCCGGCACGCCTCCGCCTCCCAAAGCGAAACCCAGAAATCTCAAGATGAAGATGCCGGAAAAGCCGGCTGAAAAGCATGCTGCGCCGAAGCGCGATAAAGCCGGAGCGGAGATTATCTTGAAAGAGATAGATGCCTGGAAATTCTCGTACTCACCGGCAGATCACTGCATCTACATCGGTACCCCTGCGCTTCATCCTTTCCGCCTCACCCTCACCATGGACGACCTTGAGAAATGGCTCGAGTTCATGTATGAACAGTCCGGGTCGGGAAAATCACTGAGACAGCCGCAGCTCTCAGGGAATGACATTCTTGAGATTATAGAGAATATTGATACCATCATCGAATCCAAAAAATCGAAGATCAAGCTCCATTTTTCAGCAGAAGAATTGCAGAATATGGCTGACATCATCAACAAGAAGCTCTCGGAGTAACCGCCTGCAGGGAGAAAACTCCTGAAAATCCTATCATCCTCCTTTCGGTAGACATTGTAGTCTGGTTTTATTTTCTCAGTTCGACGCCATATGACGCTTCCGGCAGATCAGAAGAGACCGATGACGGCCCCGGTCAGACAGGTTGCGAGTGTGCCGGAGAGGAGAACTTTCATGCCGAGCGAAACAACCTCGTCTTTCCGCTCAGCGACCATGCTCCCGTACCCGCCGATCATGATGCCAAGGCTCCCGAGATTGGCAAACCCGCACAACGCGTACACCATGATCATCCTGCTCCTCGGGCTCAATGCCGCCTCCGGCAGATTGGCGAGGTCCATATAGGCGAGAAACTCGTTGAGAATGGTTTTGGTCCCCATGAGCGCACCGGCAGTGGTTGCTTCAAACCACGGAATCCCCATGAGCCACACAAGGGGAGCCATGATATATCCGAGAATTCTCTGGAGGGTGATTGGCTCACCCCCAATGAGAGGGAGCAGGCCGAGAATCAGGTTCGCGAGATGGACGAGGGCAACGAGCACAATAAGCATCGCCACAATATTGAGGAGCAGGGTGAGCCCCTCGACCGTTCCCCTGGTCACCGCATCCATGGAACTCGCGGCAGCCTGGGGAGGCGCGAGCCTGCCTGCTGTCCGCTCACCGGTTTCTGGGATCATGAGGCGCGCGATGGTGAGCGCGGCCGGAGTATTAATGATCGAAGCGATGAGGATGTGTCCCATGGCATCGGGAATGATCCTGCCGAGGATGCTCGCATAGAGGACCATCACCGTTCCCGCGATTGTAGCCATGCCGCAGGTCATTGTCGAGAAAAGCTCGCTCCTTGTCATGCGTCTCAGATAGGGTTTTACGATGAGCGGCGCCTCGATCATCCCGACAAAGATATCGGCAGCCGAGCTGAGACCGAGTGCCCCGCCGATGTTCAACGTCTTTTCGAGGACAAAAGAGAATGCTCTTACGATGACCGGCAGTATGCGCCAGTAGAAGAGGAGGGAGGAGAGCGCGCTCACTATGAGCACGAGCGGAAGCGCCTGGAGCCCGAGGATAAAGCTCGAACCGGGAAATTTCTCATCAAAAGGGAGCGTTCCCCCGCCCAGATAACCGAAGACGAATGACGTGCCAGCCTTTGTGGCGACTTCGAGGGAAGAGACCAAAGTATTCAGGAGAACAAAAAATTCCCGGAAAAGGGGAACCTTGAGGAGCACGACAGCGAGAGTTATCTGGAGGGCGATGCCGATGACGACATCTCTCCATCTCACCTTGGCCCTGTTTTCGCTCAGGAACCAGGCGATGAGAGCGATGACGATAATTCCAAGAAAGCTCTGTATCCTCAGCATCTCACCTTCCTTGGACACCCCCGGACCGATGATAAACAGCCCTATTATAGCAAAACCTGCTTCCGGTTCTGTGCATCGGCAGGTCGCGTAAGAGTCCAACACTGCGCACATAGGTGAGCGAGTGTGGCGAAAAACTTTATTGCAGCGATACCTTAGCGTAAACTCTCAATAAGCGTTGGGACGCGGCGTGCGATTCATTCATCAGGAAAGCACCCCTCAATGTCAGCATACCTCATCGATTTCAATAAATTGTTGAGCCATACTCGCTCATGATGCTGGGAAATCTATGAATAAGCAGGAGAGATGAGGAACGAAGGCTTCGAAAGGGGCAGTTGCAACGATTCGGAATGGTTACAGTCATGCAATCTTGAGAACCTTGGCGCCGCGGATTTTCCGCTCCCTCAGTTCTCTGAGCGCCTGGTTCGCATCTTCAAGCCGGTATTCTTGCACCTCGGGCCAGATAGCGATCACGGACGCCAATTGCAGAAATTCCCCGACATCCTTTCTCGTTATATTGGCAACGCTCTTGATCTCCTTCTCCATCCAGAGATCCCTCCCATAATCGAGACTCAGTAAGGCATCCTTGTCCTTTTCCTCTTTTCGAATCGCGTTGATGACGAGCCTGCCCCCTTGTTCGAGATTCCTCAGGGACTCGACGACCGGGCTCCAGGCAGGCGTGGTATCAATGATGCAGCGGAGCTTCTCAGGCGAAGGGTCCCCGAAATCACCGGTCCAATGCGCTCCGAGTTCCTGTGCAAATGCCCGCTCCTGTGCGGTCCTCGAAAAAACAGAAATTCGCGAATGGGGGTGGAGGTGCTTTATCATTTTCATGACGAGGTGTGCCGAGGCTCCGAAACCGGCTAAGCCAATATGGTCTCCGTCTTTCATCCTGCATAATTTCAGAGAGCGAAAGCCGATCGCTCCCGCGCAGAGGAGGGGCGCTGCTTCCGCGTCGGAGAAGCGCTCAGGAATGGCATAGGCAAAATCCTCCGGGACAACCATATACTCCGCGTATCCGCCGTGAGCGTCTCTCCCTGTTGCCCTGAAATCAGGGCAGAGATTCTCATTCCCCTGGCGGCAGTATGTGCATTTCCCGCATGCCGAGTAGATCCAAGCGACCCCCACCCGATCTCCGGGCATGAACCGGCTTGCCCTGTCACCGGCCTTTTCGACCCGCCCCACAACCTGATGACCCAAGATAATAGGGAAATTTGTGGGAGGAGTCCTTCCCTCGATCTCGTCCAGTTCGGTATGGCAGACGCCGCATACAAGGACCTTAAGAAGGATATCCTTCCCCTTTGGTATAGGAATCGGAATATCACAAAACTCAAGAGGGTTCTTGTCTTCTTCGAGATTCATGACTCTCGGTAAAACCATCGCCTTCATAACAGGTTCCTCCATTCAAATAATATCATGTTTCGCGAGCCTGGAAAAAAATATTGCCTGTGGATATCCTGCCTGATTCGACCAATGAGCTCACTGCCTGATAAGAAATGGCCGAGGAATGGAGATTCTTTTATGGTAGAATGATTCTACTCTAATTTCTATGGAGGACAGAAATGAACTCAAGGGTCTATTCTCTCGCCCTTCTCATGTTTCTCGTGTGTACAGCACCTGTCTTTGCCGAGAGACCCGAAAATGATCTCTACGGGCAAATCCAGTATTTCACCTGGAAAGAATTTGTCGGAGGATCCCGGCGCGTGAAGGAATCGGGCCCGCTCTATGCGATCGGGTACTCGGGAAAGTTTTTCATAAAAGAACGATTTACAATCAAGCCCAGAGCAGAAATTTTCGGCGGTAGGGTCAATTATGACGGACACGCATGCAACATAAGCACGTTAGAATGTTTTCCTTCAGAATCTGATACAAACTATTTTGGTTTTAAAACAGATGCAGACTTCGGTATCAAATTTACGGCCACCGAAAAATTGATCCTTGAACCGTTTGCCGGACTTGGGTTCCGGTGGTGGAATCGGGAAATACAGGATAC